>JAITIA010000188.1 GCA_031279695.1 Prevotellaceae bacterium
CGAGGCTGTGCCTCGTCCGGTTTATCTTGGCAGGCTGCGCCTGCCAACAAAGGTGCAAATGCAGGCACAGCCTGCAAGGATAGAGTGGACAAGGTAGAACCTTGTCCCAACAGCCGTGGTGGGGTCGCTGCCGCAGGCTGAAGCCAGCGGTCAATAAAGTTCCGTCCCTGCGGGACTTTTGATTGCTATGACGTTCATTTCATAATAATATTCTAATAGATATTTTATCAATAGCACCTCAAAAAAAGATTTAGCCCATTTTTTTCGAGTTTTCGGACAGACACTATATATGTGTTTTGACTTTGTGGACGGACACAAGTAGTAACTTCATTATCGATGGACAATAATATGGGATACATCCAACAATATCCCCCAAACAAAAAACTCCGTGTTTCTTAGCGACACGGAGTTTTTATTTTTGTTACAGTTCTGTGGTTTATTTTGCTCCCATCGATTCAATAACTTCCGTATTGATTTTTTTGATGCGGGCTTCTTCGACCTTTATCTTTTTACGGTCGTAGGTCATCAAGCCATTGACTTCGCCTTCGACGTCGGTGGTTTGAGTATAGACTGCGCCGGAGAAACCGCGTTTGACATACGATTTCAGTATTTCGGCATATTTCACATATTCGTCCGTTACCTCTTTCTCGTTTTTCAGTTTTATATAGCCCCAGTTTTTGTCGGGTTGCCAGAGATGTCCTTCGAGAGCCAGCCCGATACCTCCGTATTCGCCAAGCACATTCACTTTTTTACTGTTGAAGAGATACATTGCCGGCGGCGGATAGTTGTGCAGGTCGAGAATATCGCCGGCGTCGGGATAGTGGTTGCCGCCGCTGGCGGGATTAACCAGACGCGAGGGGTCGTAAGTTTTTGTCCACTGTGCAATTTCCTGTGTTTTGAACTGTCCCCATGCTTCGTTGAACGGAACCCATACAACGACGCTCGGATAGGGTTTGAGCAGGTCCATTACTTCGCGCCACTCGTTGCGGAAATTGCTTTCCGATTCGGGCGCCCGCACTGCTTCTTTGCCGTCGAAAAACTGATGCATTTGCCAGTGGGGACCTTCGCCGCCGCTGGGCATGTCCTGCCATACGAGTATTCCCACGCGGTCGCAGTGCAGATACCAGCGGGCAGGCTCTACCTTCACGTGTTTACGAATCATGTTAAAGCCAAAGTCCTTTGTTTTTTGCACATCGTAGAGCAGAGCCTCGTCGCAGGGGGCGGTGTAGAGACCGTCGGGCCACCAGCCCTGGTCGAGCGGGCCATAGTGGAAAAGGTCTTTATTGTTCAACTGCATCCGCAGAATACCGTCGCGGTCTTTGGCGATTGATATTTTGCGCATGGCGGCATAACTTTTCACCTTGTCGGCAAGTTTGCCGTTTTCGTAGAGATTTATCTCCACATCGTAGAGAAAGGGCGAGTCGGGCGACCAGAGTTTGGCGTCGGGAATCGACAGATATCCCGTCTGACCGGCGGCAAATTTTGCCGACGATACTTTTGTTGCTCCGTCCTTAACAGTTATTTCAACCACATCGCCGAGGGCGGCGCCCGCCACATCGACGCTGTACTGCAAGCGTCGAGCGTCCACATCGGGCGTTGCCAGAACGGAGGCAATATGCTTGCGTGCAACAGGTTCGAGCCACACCGTTTGCCAAATACCCGTAACGGCGGTATAAAAGATACCTTCCGGATTGTTGGTCTGTTTGCCGCGCGGCTGATAGCCGTCGGTGGTTGGATCCCACACTTTGACCGTCAGTTTCTGCTCTCCATTGCCCGAAAGATAGGGGCTGACGTCAAACGAAAAAGGAGTATAGCCGCCTGTGTGCGCGCCAATTTTGACGTCGTTTACAAAGACCTCCGTTTTCCAGTCCACTGCTCCAAAATGCAGCAATACCGATTTGCCCTTCCATGCGGCGGGAACGGTAAATGTGCGGCGATACCACAGTTCGTTTGCTTTGCCAACGGTTTTCTGCACGCCCGACAGGTTGGATTCGACGGCAAAGGGGACAAGAATTTTGCCTGCATACTGCGACGGTTCGGGCGAGCCGACCGGCAATATGGCGTATTCCCACAATCCGTTGAGATTTTTCCAGTCGGTACGTTCCATAATTGGGCGCGGATATTCCTGCCATACCTTTTCGGGATTGATTTCTTCTGCCCATTTAGTTCGGATTTTGTCCTTACTCGGGCTCCACTGGGCAAAACCCGCAGCTGTTATCGCAACAGCAACTGTCAATAAAAAAATTTTCTTCATGATTACTATTTAATTCTATTTTAATTTCTATTTTAATTTCTATTTTAATGATTAACTGATTAACTGATTAACTGATTAACTGATTAACTGATTAACTGATTAACTGATTAATGCCTGCGGGACGCAAACAATCACACAAATCAAATAAATCATTCTAAAATCACAGTTCAGACAATCAAATAAATCATTCTAAAATCACGGTTCAGACTTAATTGAAAATTTATATATGCAGATATGAGAATAAACGTCTCCCGGATTCAGTCGTGTGGACGGGAAATCGGGCTGATTGGGGCTGTCGGGGAATTTTTGAGTTTCCAGAGCGATAGCTTCGCGCCAATTGATTGGCTTTCCATGTTTGCCGATACCTTTTCCGTTGAAAAAGTTTCCACAGTAGAACTGTATTCCGGGCTGGTCGGTAAGGACTTCCATGAGTCTGCCGCTTGCCGGTTCATAGACTGTTGCCGCCAGCGTCACTTTGCCGCTTCGGTTGTCGAGCGTCCAGTTATGGTCGTATCCGCCGCCAAATTTCAGTTGCTGGTCGTTTGCCTCAATCCGTTTGCCGATGCTTGTTGGCTGACGGAAATCGAAGGGGGTATTGCTCACGTCGCGAATTTCGCCCGTAGGAATCAGAACCGAATCGACGGGAGTATATCCGCCGGCGTTGATAGTCAGAACATGGTCGCAGATGCTGCCGTTGCCTTCGCCTTTGAGGTTGAAAAAGGCGTGATTGGAGAGATTGACCACCGTCGGCTTGTCGGTCGATGCTTTGTAGATAATCGAAAAGCGGTTTAGCGAATCGAGCATGTAGGACATGTAGATGGTCAGCCGTCCGGGGAAGCCGTCGTCGCCGTCGGGCGAGATATAGCGGAAATTAATTGTGTTGTCCGACACTTCGTATGCTTCCCACACAACCATGTCGAGCCCTTTAATTCCGCCATGCAGAGTTTGCCCGTTGTTATTGACGGGGGTATTGAACGTTTCTCCGTCGATTTGGAACGTTCCTTTTGCAATGCGGTTGGCGTAGCGCCCTACGATGCATCCGAGATAGCGTTCGCCGGTGTTGTTGAGATATTTGCCGATATTTTCGTATCCGATGCAAACATCTTCATAATGACCGTTGCGGTCGGGCGTCCATATCGACACCACCCGCGCTCCGAAATTGGTAACCTGCATGGTTACGCCATTGCCGGAATTGAGAGTGTAGAGCGACACTTTTTGCCCGTCGATAAGGGTATCGAAAGCCGACTTGTCGATCAGCGCAAACTTACAGTCCTGCTTTTGCCCGCAGGCAACAAGACCGATAAGCAAATAACAATAAAATAACTTTCTCATAAATAAATTCTAAATATTATGTTTATAAATAAAATATCGCGCAAATATACTACATATTTTTGAATTGAAAATTCCGACGTCGCAACCAGCCACCCCGTTCCTCCTTAAACAACTGATTGTCTTTAATTAAAAATTTTATTTTTGGGGGGATGATTTTGCACCTTTCGACACTCCTACACGGCTATTTTCAATTAAAAATTTTGTTTTTGAGGGATGATTTGCCATATTGAATAATTGAATAATGCCTGCGGCGGACGGTCTGAACTGTGATTTTAAGGTGATTTTGCTGATTGCCGTGATGATGTCTGTCGGAGCAATTTCCCGACTGTCAAACACATTCGTTGGCGTAGGGGCGTTGCGTGCAACGCCCCCGTATTGCAATGCACAACTGCGACACGCCCCCCCCGCAGACAAATCACAAAAATCAATAAAATCATTCTAAAATCACAGTTCAGACATCACCTTAAAATCACAGTTCAGACAACCTCGATGACACAATCAATCCTGCCAATCCTGAAAATCTTAATAAAATCATGGTTCAGACAATCAACAAAAATAACCCAAACAATCCCAAAATCAAAAAAGTTCACACAAAACCCCCATCATAACCGCCTTATAAAAAGGCGAATGCAAATTCATTATTATTCTTTAACTATTTTTAACTTGGAGGGTATTGACAATTTACACTACTTTTGCGCCCGAAAACAAAGTATGCTGAAGTAACATGCACTGCGTGTATGTTGATGGAAATTTAAGCGAGAAAACAGGGTTGATTTTGTAATATTTTAGTGATTTTAATATTTTAAATTAACTTAGTGTTTTTGTTATGTTTAAGTTTGATTTGAGTCTTTTTAACGGTTTTTCCTCCTCCTTGACACAGAATGATTTCTGCGCCATGGTATTCTTTTTGCGTATA
>JAITIA010000026.1 GCA_031279695.1 Prevotellaceae bacterium
TACAAAATATTATTTTCCTTGCCCATAGAAAACCATTCCGGCATTTCCTTTACTCCATACATTGCTGCGCGGGCATACATCATCCAATTATCACTACAAATATATTTTTCCCATTGCTCTGTGTGTCCCGTATTGTAATGCAGATTTCCACTGATATTATAGGTTTCCTCTCCTCTATATTCGTTTGTCCAATTGTAATAATAAATCAGAAAATATCTATCAAAAAGATACAAACTATCGTATATGTCAAGGGTAACATCTTTTTCTATGACATGTGGTTTTCTGTAATAATTGCGATGAATAAAACGATTTTTTTCCTTTTCAATCAGAAAAAATCCAGGTAAAGGTTTGTCAAGTGGCCAGCGATTCATTGTGACTTCCATATCCAAATCCAGATTGTTAATACTGTCCGGCAACATTACTTTTTTGGGATTTTTATAATGAGTATAACCTATAATATCTGTCGGATATGTTTTTATACTGTCTGGAATACCCGGAGTTTCTGTCATCCTAAAGTCCAAAAACTGATTTCTGAAATATTCTCTAATATATATAGCAGATATTTCGTCTATTGGAGTTTTAGATATACTGTCGGACAATCGTTTGTATTTAGACGGGAAAAGCATACAGGGATCCGAATTAATATACTCTTCCGTAACCTGTGCCTTCAATGAAAATTGCAAGGCTGTTAATACTATTATTAATATAATTGTTCGCATATCTATTTTGTTTTAAAAATTTTTTTCAAAATTACACACATCCCTGTCTTCGGGATTATTCTTTTCGTGCGAGGCTCCACTGCTACAGCCGGCATTATCAGCAGGAGTGTCGGCAAGTTTGTAGTTATATTGCCTTTGCTTCTGCTGTATTAATACCCATTTCAAGGAATTTAAAGGATTTTTCTCCTGCCACCAGCAGTGACGCATTTCGTGAACCAGAGTTTTTCCAAATGTGTCATTATCATTGTTTCTGTTATGATTGATATAAATCAAATATCCACCCTGAATTGTATTGAAGCACTTTAGCGCCTGATCATCTTTTGTGATTTTTATAACAATACTTGCCAAAAGACTGTCGCGCAATCTGTCATTTTCCTGCTCCAATTGCAGTCTTTCGGCAGGCGTAATATCTGTACTTTTCATTAGTATATCATTATTTTGCGTCTGCTCATTATAAACTTCTCCTTTTGCTATCCAACCTCTCAGTTTTGCAACAAGTGCATTATCGCCTGCATTTTCTATTTGTTTGATTATTTGGGCTGTATTTCCTTCTTCTTTTTTCTTTTCTATTGCCAACTTAATTCCCTGTTTATCTCCATCCGCAATTTTTTGTACAATAGTAACGTCTTTGATTGTAAGACTATCGTTATCAAGTTTTATATCTGTAATATCCAACACGTCATCCCACCCTTTTTGAATACCTATAATATTAGTATATCCAAATAGATTGGGTTCATTGTTGAATTTCCCATAATTTTGTGGGCGCACAAATACGGTAAAACCACGTTTGTGGAGCAATTCCAGCGTTTCCTTATATGTAGCAGTCCGGTGGTTGCGCATCTTATTGATACGGTTGTAGAAACGATTTTTTGCAGCAATGGTATCTGTAGCAGGCAAGGCAGTTACATCTATGTTATATTTATTCAATTCGGCGCTGCGCTGTTCTACGTTAAACTTCAAAACAAATTGGTTTGATGTATTAAGTATATTTATATCGGGATATATGTATATGCCATTACTTGGATTAATATCAGCAACTTTTATTTTCAGTGTTTTGGCTGTTTCTTTATTGTTTCCATTTTCCCATACCACCGATTGAAGTTCTACGGTATCATTTCCGGTTATGCGCACCATACTCAGCGTTATAATGTCGTCAACATTAAGCGGATTTTCGTTTAATTTTTTATCTCCAATTATATCTTCATTTTTGTACAGTGTTATGCGTCCATTAAGTTCAGCCTTTATTCTACATGAACTTACAGATATAACGTTATTCAGTACAGCAAGTTTAACCGAGTCTGTTTTACCGTTATATTCGGCAATATATCTAAAAATGTTTTCGCCGAATCCAAGCGCCTGTTTATAGGGAGACTCATCCAAACCTATAGATGCATTGTCAATTGATGCACTATTGTTATTCATGTATATTTTTCGAGTGTGAGAGATAATTTTCAGCGTATCTGTTGTATTTCTTCTGTAAGCAAGATAAAACATTAGTTTTTGTCGTGCATTCTCCCTGTATTCCACACTATTGCCGGAATGTGTAAAAACAAAGTTTGCAGTGTCAAAAAACGAGCCTGCTTTTTTAATCGCTGCTTTTATTTGAGGATACAATGATTCTGATACTTCTTTTCTCAGACAGACAACAGATGTTTCTCCCGGTGTAGAAGTAGTGAATACAATGAGAGGAATAAAATTATCGTACGACGGAGCTATTCTGGCTTTTATTTCTTCCTTTATCATTTCTTTTGTCTGCTCGTATTCCGAAGATATGTTGGAAACGGCATTTTCATTGTAATCAGGCGAGTCGGCTGCCGCCAAATGTTCGTCATAGTTCTTTTTTAAATGTTCAAGTTGAGAAATGAGAGTGTCGGCATTTTCAATATCCTTTAAATTGTTTTTCAAATCGTCCAGCAATTTCTGATGTTCCTCACTGCTCTTTATCAGTTTTATCTGCTCCAAAATCACCAGCATGTCTTCCAGTATATTATTGCTGTTACCGCCGCCAAGCCCCACAATCTGTGATTCGTCAAAATCGGTTACTCCAATAATTTTTCCACCAATCATTTGCCTGTCTGTGTTTATTACAACATCTTTCAAATTCACCAACAATTTTACACCATCAAAAAACATTGATAAAAACGTGTATCCAAGCCCATTAAATACCTCGCCTTCGCCGGATTCCAGTTCAAGCACATATACCGGAAAATCACCAGCATAGAAGGTGTCGCCCTTTTTCAAATCCAGCAGCGGCTCAAAATTGGTAATCACTATATTGTGCCCTTTACCGCAGTCAGGGTTGGGCGTTGTAAGTGGCGGAATTTCAATCTCATGCGTCTGTCCGTAAGTTGGCTGAGCGCCGAAACGGCAAATTGTGCCTATTTTATATTCTGCCCAGGTTCCGGGGCGCAGCCCGCGCAGTATGATTTTTGATTCGCGCGTGCGTTCGTCGTACCATTCGGCGTCGGGAACGTCGCGGTGGCGGTAACTTATCACGTATTCAAGATGTTGCGGCTCCGGCGTCCATTCGAGAAAAATTTTTCCTTTGTCGGCTTGCGCCCGTATGCCTGTGGGCTGCGGGCACCAGTCTTCAATGCGGAAAGTGCGTATTTCGCTAAGTCCATTATTTTCAAAGATTTTTATTTCGTCCATGCCGTCATAGACAATTGCCCGAACTGCCCATGCGTAGTATCCGCCCGGAGTAAGTGGCGGAGCCATTGCGTTGTAAACAAAGGAAGTAGAACGCAATTCTTCGCTCAAAATCACGGGACTGTACGCCCAAGCCGCTTCGGGTGCCATAACCTCGTCAAACAGTTGTTTTACAATTAGTTCATAACCAAGTGTGCCGTATCCGCTCTGCGCCGGCGTCCACTGGAAAAGAATATTTGGCGGATCGCTGTATTTTATTAATGTTTTGTCCTGCGGGAAGTTAAGCATCGACGGTTTTCGGGCGCTAATCCATGCCATGCCGCAGGTTTGATTAGAGAGCAAACGCCCTGTAACATAATCCAATACCTCGAAACAAAAATATATTGTGCCTTCGGGCAGTTTTCGTTCTTTTTGCCAGGCGTAGCCGCCAATGCCGGAGGCGCTGAGATTCTGCGGATTGAAATACGGAGCGAGATCTTGCTGCGAAAGTCGGTACGGCAATCCTGTTTCTACTATAATTGGCTGAAAAACAGCGTATGGGAGAGTTGTCAAACTAAATCCGGAGGCTTTGATGCTCATTCGCAGTTTGACCATAAACGAAGGTCGGCTATAATCGTGGCTGGTGATAACTACCGAGATACGCTCGCGCATACCAGTAATATAATCATCAAGATACAGACTGTGTATTATGTCCTTACTCTTTTTCATGGTTTCTTACATTTTAATTTTTTCGTAAATTCCTATATTTCTGTAACCATTTTAAATACCTGATATCTTTTAATCCTTAATTTATTGGACTTAATATCCTCTGTTCTAATATTTTGCAAAATTACAAATTTTTTTCGACATACAAAAATTTTCTTCTATCTATTATCCAACTAATCATTGAACGGGTAATTGATACCGATATGGATGCTGTAATTATTATTGTTAAACCATTGATGCGGAAGGATTATGCGGTTGCCGTCGGGTCGTCCCGGGTCGTGGACTTTCAAGCCGGCATCGACGCGCAGGATGAAATAGCCGAAATTCAGTCTCAGTCCGAAGCCCGTATTCATGGCAATTTCTTTGTAAAATGTTGAGAAACTGAAATTAGCGTCGCTATCGCGGTTGGCGGAATAGTTGAGGCTCCACACATTGCCGGCATCGACAAACAGCGCGCCTTCGAGCCGCCAGAAGAGCGGGAAACGGCGTTCGGCGTTCAATTCCAGCCTCAAATCGCCCACCTGATTGGGAAAACTGCCCGCAGTCGAGTCGGCGGCAACCGAGCCCGGTCCGAGTTCTCGGCCTTGCCAGCCGCGCATACTGTTTGCTCCGCCGGCGTAATACATTTTCTCAAAGGGAATTGCCAGCGAATTGCCATACGCTTTGCCAAGCCCGAAATAGGCGCGGTAAACCGACGAACTTGCGGTATTGCGAGGCAGGGTGTAAACCAGATTGATGTCGCCTTTAATATATTGACTGTAAATCATTCCGGCAATTTTTCTACCTAAATCGGGGTCGCGGGGCATCATAAAATTGAAAAGACTGAGAATGTTACCCGCAATATCGGTATTTATACGGTAGTACAGTTGTTTATCTCGTCGCCAGCGCGTCCGCTGTTCGTTGCGGTTGTTGTAGATAAACGAGCCGGTCATTGCCATAATAAAGTGGTTCGAGTACATGTTTTTCAGGTAGGGATTGTTGATGCGGACATAGAAATCGTGGCTCAGATCGTACATTTTAATCATGTTAAAATCAGGAAAATTAATCATGAAAGTATTTGTTTGCGAACTTTTCCACCGATAGCCGAAGCGCAGGTTTGCCATTGCTCTGGTATAGTCGGGACGCTGCTGATACGAATACGATACATTAAACTGTGTATGTGGTAATTGTGTCTTAAAATATCCTATCGATACGGGCATCAGAAAGCGCGGCAGGTCGAGCGATGCGCCAACGTTGTATTCTTTTGACGTTTTGCCGGCAATGCGGTAACTGTATTGCAGAACTCCGCGAAAATTGAATTTAAATTCTTCTGCGCCTTTGAGCAGGTTGCGATGTCCGTAGTTCAGACCGGGCGCAAAACCTATCATGTCGGACGAGTTGGTGGACAGTTCAAAATCGAATTTGTAGTATTGCGACGAAAGAGGGTCGAGAAAAATCAGGCAGTCGAGGCTGTCGCTGCCCACTTTTCGGAACTGTATGTTTACCGACTTGAACTGAGCCAGATCGAACAGATTGTTATATGTTCTGTTGATTTTTTCTTCGCAGTAGATTTCGCCTTTTTCAATCAGATTTACACGTGAAATGATGCCTTTTTTCAGGTTTATTCTGTTTCGGTACAGAATATTAAGGTCGTTACCATACAGTGTATCAAATGTTTTTATGTATGTTGAATCTTTTGCCGACAGCAGCGAATTGTAGTTGGTATATACATATATATTATTTATCCGGTAAACGGGATGATTTACTTCAACTATCCGGTTGTCGTCCACAGCGTTAAAAGGAGCAATTGCAACTCTCAAATCGACCTGCATGTTGCCGACAGTCGAATCGGCACGAAATTTGACAAAAGTCTTGTTAAAAGCATAGTAACCACTGTTTTTCAGCCGCATGGTAATTGCTTCGCTTTCACGGTCAAGCATGTTGGGCGACAGTCGCCGTCCAATTCGCAGCCTTGTGGTGTCCGACATCACGAGGCGTTTTATGGCGGTATCGGCAATTTCGTATTCTATTTTTCTGATTGTGTATGAGGTTTGTGGGACGACGGTGTAAATCACTTCCGCCTTTTTCTTTCGATAGATAACCGTGTCTTTAACAATTGCATGATAGAATCCTCTGTTACGCAGGTATGTTTTTATATTTTCGACGCTGGGTTTGAGGTACGACGAGTCGAAAATCACCGGAGGTTCGCCCCAGCCTTGCAGTTTGCGGTTGATCCAGCGTGTTGTGTCCCTGCCCGACATGTTGTAGATTCCGAGCGCTATACGGAACATATCGCGATGATTGGGTTGCTGGCGGATGTAGGAATGAATTTCCTCAGTCGAAAGGTCGCGGCTTCCGGTGTTCGCCGCCGGTCTGCCCGAAACAGCTACCGTGTTTCTGTTCAGCAGATAACTGCCGTCGGGGATTTTTCCTGTGATGCTGCAAGAAACGGTAACTGCAAGAATTACAGAATATATTGCGTTGTGGAAATATCTCATTCAGGACGACCGTTATACATGGTTCAACAGTTCTTTGGCATGTTCAAGCGCTGCTTCCGTAACATGGCTGCCGCTCAGCATTTTGGCAATTTCCATGATGCGTTCTTCGCCGTTCAGCCGGCGCACTCTGGTGTGGGTTGCGCTTGGGGTATCTTCCTTGTAAACAAGATAATGACTTTTGCCTTTTGATGCAATTTGTGGCAAATGCGTGATGTTTATGACCTGTGTTTTCTGCGACAGTTCTCTGATGATACTGCCCATTTTGTCGGCAACTTCGCCCGATACGCCGGTATCAATTTCGTCAAAAATAATTGTTGGCAGTTTCATTCCTTTGACAAGCAGGGATTTCAGCGCCAGCATCAGTCGCGACATTTCGCCGCCGGAAGCCACCTTTGATATTTCGCGCGGCTCGGCGTCCCGATTTGCCGAAAACAGAAACGATATTTCGTCCATACCCTCAGGCATACAGCGTTCTGTCGATACCAGTTCCACGCGAAAAACGACGTTTGGCATTCCCAGAGATTTCAGCAGCCCCGTAACATGCTGTTCGATAAGGGGAATACTTTGCCGACGCGCTTCCGAAATCTCTCCGGCAAGCGCTTTTGCCTGTTTCAAATTTTCGTTCATTTCCTTTTCGGTGGTCGCCACTGCCTCGTCGAGGCTGTCGGTTGTTTTAAGCGACTGTTCGTATTCGGCTTGAAGCCTCAGCAGTTCATCGATTGAGCCAACGCGGTGTTTCTGTTGCAGTTCGTAGATTCCGTTGAGACGGGTTTCAGCCGCCGCCAGCATTTCGGGGTCGAGATAGAGCGAATCATAGACTTTGTCGATTTCGGCGGCAATATCCTTGATTTCCACCAGACATCCGTCTGTGCGGACGGCAAGTTCGGCTGCCGGCTGATATGTTTTTTGCAGACGTGTCAGCAGATGTGCAGCTTCTTTGAGCATATTGATAACCGAAATATCGTCGCCCGACAGCAGGGCGGACAGTTTTTCGTAGCCCGACTTAATCTCCTCTATATTCGACAGTTTGGCAACTTCCGTTTCGAGTTCTTCCTGTTCGCCCGATTTGAGTTTCATGCGTTCCAGCTGCTCGAACTGATATTTGACATAATCGTAATCGGCTTTGGATTTGGCGTTTGAGGCAAGAAGTTCTTCGAGACGTTTTTCCGCCGACCTGTAACGGTCGAAATACTGCCCGTAATGAGTTTTCAAATTGCCGAAATCGGTAATTGCATCCAGCGCCGAAAGTTGAAATTTACTGTTCGACAGTAGCAAATTTTCGTGTTGCGAATGCACGTCAAGCAGTTTTGTACCAATATCTTTCAATACGCCTGCGTTCACCGGAACGTCGTTGACAAAGGCACGCGATTTGCCGGCGGGGTTAATTGTGCGTCGAACAATCAGTTCGGGTTCACAGTCGATTTCGTTTTTTTCGAGCAGATGTTCCAGTCCACAGCCTTCCACCTCGAAACTGGCTTCTACCACGCAGTTACGCTCTTTGTCCTTCAGCACGCTCACATCGGCTCGACCGCCAAGGACAAGCGACAGAGCGCCCAGCAGAATGGATTTTCCTGCTCCGGTTTCTCCGGTAATAATGCTCATTCCTTCCGAAAAACTAATGTTCAGTTTGTCGATAAGTGCGTAATTTTCAACATTCAAATCTTTTAACATGACTGTCTAATTTTCTGCAAAGGTACATCAATTTTACAAAACGCCCTCGCCTTTCGATTTCTTTTTAAAGGAGATTCGGTTTTCCGTACCTTTTCTCAGCCGTCCGATATTTTTTCTGTGCGTAAGAACAATCATTATCGAGGCAATGACGCTGAATATTTTGAGTGTAACGCCCGTCGATTCCGGTTTAAGTATCATTCCAAACAAAAAATTTACCGACAGCGGGAACGAAACGGCGGCGCATATCGACCCCAGCGATACGTATCTTGTGGAGGCAAAGACGGTTACAAACACTGTCAGCGCAATCAGCATTGGCAGCGGGGAGATAGCCATCAGTACGCCGGCAATGGTTGCCACGCCCTTACCTCCTTTGAATGAGGCAAATATCGGGAAAATATGTCCCAGAACGGCGCAGACGCCAAGTGCAAGTTCGCCGCCATTATACAGTTCGGGACTTACAAAGGGGCTGACGGTGGTGAGCCTAATCAGCTGAACGGCAAGTAAACCCTTCAAAAAATCGAAGGCAAAAACGGGCAGCGCCGCCTTCGGTCCAAATACTCTCAAAATATTGGTTGCGCCGGCATTTCCACTGCCATGTTTTCGAATATCGACGCCTTTTAGCCGCGCAAACCACACTGCGCTCGAAACCGAACCGATAAGGTAAGCGACTATTAACCACACTACATACAACCTATTATCCATATACACATTGTGCTCTTAATTTTTTGCAAAGGTAATAAAATTTTTGGTTATATGATTTTTGATGCGTTAATATTCATAATAACTTATAGGCATTGGTCGATTTCGTTCAAAAATTCCGTCAATTTTTCTGCAAAACCGGAAAATTCTGCAAAATTTTCGGCGACGGAGCGTCAAAAAAGAGCAAAATGCAGAAAAAATAAAAAAATTACAGACATAAGAGCATGACACACATAATATTGGTTTATCGGGACGAAAAAAAAACAAAAAAATGCACAAAAAAATTTGCAAATATAAAAAAAGGCAGTACTTTTGCGGCATATAAAAATATGTTTAATTTTTTAACAATGTATTATTATGAAAAGAATTATTTATTTGTTTATCATTGCATTGAGTGTTTCCTGCATGGAAGCCAAACCGCGTTTGCAGGATGCTGATGCTCTGTATAAAATCAATCTCGACAGTATAGAGAAAAAAAATGTGCCTTTTTTAGAGTCTTCGATGTTCAAAAGCGTTCGCACAATTATTCTCGACGATGACGAATATGCTGTTATAGGGCATATTGACCAATTACAGGTATTCGAAAATTACCTGTTTATTATGGACGGAAGGAAGGCAAAAAAACTGTTCATCTATAACAAAGAGGGAAAATTTGTCAGGCAAATTGGCTCTCAGGGTCAGGGTCCGGGTGAATATACCGATTTGTATGATTTTTGTCTTGATACAAAAAAACGGGAAATCTATATACTTGATATTTCCGGTAAAGTCCTGAAATACAATTTCGATGATGGAAAATTTATAAAATCGTTGAATTTTGATACTTCAAAAGCAAATTGTTTTTATATATCACTTATAAACAATAAATTATATACGGCAATTGTGTCGCACGATGCAAAAGTGCCCGGAAATCTTTTGCTCGAAATGGATATCGAAACAGGCAACAAACAGGAATATCTTGACGCCAATACATATAACTATGGCTGGAACAGAGCAGTTTTTAATCAATTTAATTTTCTTTTTGGCAAACATAACAATTCGCAAAGGTTTGTGGCGCGGTTCATGAACACCATAATGAGCATCGACAAAGATGGCGTAAAACCATATATTTCACTCTATCACAAGGATTGGGTGCGAAATTCGGATATCAATCCACAAAAGAAACTTGAAGAACTTGTAGATCAACAGAGCGAACTCTTCAAGGCAGGACGTGTGTGGATGGAACAGCATAATTATATAGAATCTAATAATTTTATTTATTTTCAGTGTAACCGTTTTTATCTGGTCATTGATAAAAATACTCAAAAGGCTACAAGATACAAATCTTTTGAACATGATTTAATATATTCTAAAGAGGGGTTGTCGTCAGGTAGTTTTGTATTTTACAACTCACAGGCAGCATATTCTATCGGATACATGCCCTATTTTATAGAAAAAATACATGAAAATGATATTCTCCGTCCTGACCTTGACAAAAAAGATGAACTGTTGAAATTAAAAGATGTAGAAAGTATTGTGATTTTTGAATATGAATTTAAGTAAAATACGGAATTTACATAACTAACAGATTTTTTTATCGTAAATCAAAAATGAAAATAGTTGTTGGTTTATCGGGAGGAGTGGATTCGGCAGTGGCGGCTTTTCTGCTGAAACAGGCTGGACACAGCGTTGTTGGCGTTTTTATGCAGAACTGGCACAATACGGAGGGAACTTTGCACGGTAACTGTCTTTGGGAAGATGATTTGGATTTTGCCCGCATGGTTGCGCGAAAACTGGATATTCCTTTTGAATTTGTTGATTTAAGCAGCGAATACAGCAAACGAGTTGTCGATTACATGTTTGCCGAATACGAAAAGGGGCGCACGCCCAATCCCGACGTGCTGTGCAACAGGGAAATAAAATTCGATGTGTTTATGGATGTCGCCAACCGTCTGGGCGCCGACCGCCTCGCTACGGGACACTATTGCCGCGTGGCATCGACCGACGACGGTAAGAGCAACATGTTCAGGCTATTGGCAGGAACAGACCCCAACAAAGACCAGAGTTATTTCCTTTGCCAGCTGTCGCAGAAACAACTGTCGCAAACGCTCTTTCCCATTGGCGGACTGCTGAAACAGGAGGTGCGCCGCATCGCCGCCGAACAGCGACTGCCCAACGCCGACAGAAAGGATTCGCAGGGAATATGCTTTGTGGGAAAAGTCGATTTGCCGGTGTTTCTGCAACAGAAACTGTCCGCAAAAACCGGCGACGTGGTCGAAATCATGCCGCAATACTATCAGACTCAGACGCAAACTGTCGCCCCCGACAACTGTCGCGAACTGGCAAAGCCTTTCGTCTATTCGCCCGCCGACGGAAAAAAAATCGGCACACACAACGGAGCGCATTTTTTTACAACAGGTCAGCGCAAGGGCATAAATATCGGCGGACATGTTGAGCCGCTGTTTGTTATCGCCACCGACGTCAAAACAAATACGCTCTACGTTGGCGAAGGTCGGCAACATCGAGGCTTGTACCGTCAGGCTCTGCATATTATGCCGGACGAAATCCACTGGATACGACCCGACCTTGCTCTCGCCGCCGGCGAAACACTCGACTGCCGCGTGCGGATACGCTACCGGCAACCCTTGCAGCAAGCCCGTCTGATGATGAAACCCGACGGAATGTACGTCGTTTTTCAGAAACCGCAACGAGGCATAACCGCCGGTCAGTTCGCCGCATGGTATATCGACGACGAACTTATTGGCTCAGGAACAATAAATTGATTTACGATTTTTGATTTACGATTTTAGATTTTTGATTATTTGATTTACGATTATTTGATTTACGATTTACGATTATTGATTATTTGATTATTGATTTACGAACGATTAACTTGCTGCCGCAGGATTAATCACTAATCACTAATCACTGATCACTAATCACTAATCACTAAACATTAAACATTATAAAAATGACAGACAAACAACAAACTTTTCTTGGCGCTGTTGCCGAAAATTTATACGCACGATATGGAGGCGAAATATCGCAACTGACAATGGTTTTTCCGTCGAGACGCTCGCAACTGTTCTTTTTCGACGAATTGTCGCGAATTATCCGTCAGCCGCTCTGGTCGCCGGAGTATATGAGTATGGATGAGGTGATTTCGTCGTTCACCACGCTCAAAAAAGCCGACGATTTTGCTCTGCTGATTTATCTCTACGAGGTTTATCGCAAGCATACGAAAACCGACGAAACGTTCGACAGTTTCTACTTCTGGGGCGAAACTTTAATCAACGATTTTAACGATATCGACAAGTATCTTGTGGATGCGCGACTGCTGTTCTCGAATCTCAAAGCACAGAAAAACCTCGAAGGCGATTTTTCGTTTCTCTCGAAGGAGCAGATTGGGTATATCCGCCAGTTTTGGAGCAGTTTCGACCCCGCCGGCGAAAGCCATTTGCAGGAACGGTTTATCGAAATATGGGACGTGATGTATCTTATTTATAACGATTTCCGACAGATACTGAAACAGCGTGGCCAAACATATTCAGGAATGATTTATCGCGATGCGGCAGAAAATATCAACAGCGGAACGGCAATTATCGACAAAAAATATGTGTTTGCAGGCTTCAACGCTGTGGGTGAGTGCGAAGCGGCGCTGTTTACCTGCCTGCGGAATGCCGGCAAAGCCGATTTTTATTGGGACTGCGACCCGTATTATATCGACGACAAGGCTCAGGAAGCCGGTTTGTTTATGCGCAGAAACATTGAGCGTTATCCCCCGCCGCCCGATTTTCATCTCGCGCCCTCATTGACCGAACAAAAAGATATTCATATAATTTCCGCCCCGTCGGATGTGGCGATGGCAAAGTCGTTGCCGGTGATTTTGCAGCAAATGAAGGCAAGTTTCGACAAGCAAACGGCAATTGCGCTTGCCGACGAAAATCTGCTGATTCCCGTTCTCTATTCGCTGCCGCCCGAATGTGCCGACGTCAATATTACGCTGGGCTATCCGCTGGTGCAAATACCGGTTTTTGTTCTGGCTGAACTGCTTGTGCGGATGCAAAATTCCTACCGGGACGAAAATCGCGGCTTCTACTGTCGCGACGTGCTGGCTGTGCTCAAACACGGATATGTTTTCCGCTCGAACAGGCAACAGATTGAGGCAACGATTGCCGATATCGTACAGAATAACAGGATATATATTGACGTTTCGCTGTTCGCGGGCAACGAATTTCTGCAAAAAATCTTTACCCCCGCAACCGGCTATCGCCAAACGGTGGATTATCTGACCGAAATCTTTGAAACCGTTGCCAATCTGCCCGATATGGGCGAGGACGAAAGGCTGCTGCGCCGAGAATATATCTTTTTTATCAATAAATCGCTGATACAGTTGAAAAATGCTATTGCCGAAACAGGCGTCGAAACAGGCAGACAGGTGTTTTTCAACTTGGTCAGAAATATTTTCCGAAGTATGAAAATCCCGTTTTCGGGCATGCCACTGGAAGGCTTGCAAGTGATGAGCATGCACGAAACCCGCGCTCTGGATTTCGACAATATCGTGCTGCTGTCGGCAAACGAGGGACGCCTGCCTGCCGCAACAGGACGACTGTCGTATATCCCTTATAATCTTCGCAAAGCATACGGGCTGCCCTGCTTCGAACATTTCGAGGCAAACGCGGCATACAATTTCTATCGCCTCATACAGAGGGCAAAAAACATTCGACTGCTCTACTCTACCGTCGCCGAGCAGACCGGCACGGGCGAAATGAGCCGATACCTCTATCAGTTAAAATTTGAAAGCGGTTTTGCAGTAAGCGAATATCCGGTAACATTCAACATAAATTCGGTCGAAACACGCTCGATAACAATCCCTAAGGACGAAGAAACAATGAAGGCGCTGATGCATTATACTTCCCAAAATCCACAAAAAACGCTTTCGCCAAGCGCCATCAATTCCTACATTTCCTGTCCGGTGAAATTTTATCTCGAAAAAATTGCCCGTCTCAAACAGGACGAAACAGTAAATGAAGATCTTCCTCAAAATATTATCGGCAACATTATTCACAAGGTGATGGAAACGCTCTACAATCCGCTGAAAAACAGGCGTGCAAGCATCGAAAAACTTGGAGGGATAAAAAATGGTCGAGCGCAGATTGATGCGCTGATCGACAGGTTTTTTGCACTCGAATTTTATAAAAAACAGGAGTTGCCCGCCGAGTTCCATAATAACGGTAAAATGCTGCTCGTGCGCGATGTAACAAGAAAATATATCGACGGGATTTTGAACTGCGACTGTCGCCGTGCCGGTTTTGTGCCTCTCGACTTTGAAAGCCGCGTAAGCGCAAGCATCGTTGCGGGCAGTTTCAACATCCGGCTGGAGGGAATAATTGACCGTATCGATCAGTGCGATAACGAAATCCTGATAATCGACTACAAAACCGGCGGAGGCGGCAGAACCAGCGACCGGCGAATGAAATTCAACGGCGTCGCCTCCCTGTTCGACAGCGACCCCGACAGACGTAACAAAGAAGTGTTTCAGACATTTCTCTATGCATACATGTACACCAAAAGCCTCAAACCCGACTCAACAATTGTTCCGGCAATATATTTTGTGCGCGACTGCTACTCGCCTTCATTCACCCACATAATCACCGACGCGGAAAGCAAACAAAAAGTTGCCGATTTCGACAACTATATTGCAGAATTTGAGGACGCTCTGGCAACTTGCCTCCGCGATATTTTCGACCCGTCGAAACCCTTCACACAAACAGAACACAAAAAAAACTGCCAAATATGCCAATTCTATGATATCTGCGTGATTTAGTGATTAATGATTAGTGATTAATGCCTGCGGCGGAGGACAGGCAGAGCCGCAAAGTCCGCAGGGACGGCACATTATTAACCGTATGCTTTTACGGCAGACACACCCAAGTCCCGCAGGGACGGCACGTCAGAATCGACGATTTTCACATTCCGTCCCTACGGGGCGGTGTTTGCGATGTTAACGTTTTCTACCAACATTTCGTCCCTGACGAGACGATTGATGTGTGCATTCACATTACTACATAAGCAATCAAAAAGATATATTATTTACTTTTTAACCCGTTTTATAAACCTCTTCCAAGTTTTTTCGTCTTTTATTGGCGATTCGGTGAAAATCACGTTTTTATCGCGGTCGATGACAAATATATTGTCTTTGACTGAGTTGAAAACCTTGCTGTTTGCAGATTTAAATTTCCCAATTGCATCGAAGACGCAATTAAAATCCTTTAAAGTTTCAAATAACTCTTTAACAGTATGGTCACTGGCATGATAAACAAAAAAGAGCAATCCAACATTGTATTTTTTCAATGTTTGTACCTGTTTTCCTGTCCATTGAGATATATTCTGTATAGCACAACCGGTACATTCCGTAGCGTCTATACCAACCACAATTATATGCTTATATTGCTGAGCAAGATGATTAATTTTATTTGAAACGGTATCTGTTAATACCATTTTCAATTCGCCCTTGCATGAAGCAAATACAGTAAATACAATCAATAAAATACCTATTTGAATTTTATACAACATATTTGATTTCAACTATTTTAGTTCATATTCAATCAAAATCCAGCCTTC
>JAITIA010000028.1 GCA_031279695.1 Prevotellaceae bacterium
GATCCGTCTGCATCATATCCAGCGCCGGCACAATAATATCTTCGATCCGCTCTTCACGACAGTATTCAGGTGTATCCATCCATGCAATATCCTGATGCGACGACTGAATAATATGAATGGTTCCACGCTGAAAATATCCCCAGTCTTTCGGTATCATAGCCGAAACGGTTTGTTTATTGAATACTTTCCCGTCTTCGAGAAACTCAAGCACATATGTATCGCCAATAAGCGGCAACCAAAGTAATATACTGTCGGGTGATACTGTATGGATTATTTCCGTCTCTTTTCCATCGAGCAGCGCTTTCAGATGTTTGCCTGCTATCTGTGGCGATTTCACAAAGGACAGAATTTTTAGAGCGTCATCCTTTTTTTCATACTGTACAGGCTCTACATTCTTTATAATGAAAGAATTTTGCTGTGCATTCATTCCTGTAAATGCGAACAGCATCAGGACAATTGTAAATCTCAGGTTCATAATATATCTGTTTTTATAAAGACTTCTAAAATTGTTTTTCCTGTTTTGATTTTCGGACAAAGCCGAAGTCTGCTAAAACCTTGCTGAAAAATCGACGCAAAGGTAAGCGTTATTTTATTAATTGCAAAATATTTTTTGTTAAATTTCTTTTGAAACGCTCAATCAGTGTAAAAAAAAACCAAAAAAACATGCTGTTTCAACCAAAAAAACGGTTGAAATCAAAAAAAATTATAGTTCTGACAATCAGAAAAATAAGAATAGATGTAACAAAAAATCAAAAAAAGTGTTTTGTGGCATTGAAAAAAGTTTATACTTTTGCAGCGGAATTTTTAAAGACATAACAGTCAAAATTTGTAAAATACTGGTCATGAAAAATTGTGGCAAAATAATAAAGATGGGGAACAGCAGTTTCGACTTGAAAATCGGGTCGAGAAGAGGCGTTTTGTGCGAAGTTTTTTCTCGTTTCGAGGCTTGCCATAACATTTTCAAGTCGTTGTTTTTGCAAATCAGAGAGAGAGAGAGAGAGAGAGAGAGAGAGAGAGAGAGAGAGAGAGAGAGAGAGACATAAAATCAGGCGTTTAGGGTGGTTTTATCACTTTATTGGAATAATTTTTGTTTTGCCCTGCAATTTAGATACATATATCTTTGCGAGGCACACAATAGCGCTCGTTTGCGGATTTTTACTGATTTTTGCACTAAATAATTGTTGTAAATGTTATAAATGTTATAAATTCAGACTTATACGACCACAATCGCACGACCCTCCTGCGAATACCGGAGAGCAGATACGGCAAATATCCCGTTTCTGCTACGCACATCCGCCCAAAAGGCAAAAATTAATTAACGTGTCAAGTTTAACTGATTGTATTTAAAAAACTTGATGTATTTAAAAATATTTATAAAAAAAGGAATTATATGTTTTATTTAATAGGAGTAGTAACAGGTATCATTTCATTCTTTGTTGGATGTATTTGGTACACAGCCTTGTTTGGCAAGGCTTGGCAGCGGCTTATGGGTTTTTCCGACGAAAAGATTAAAACCATTTTCAAGCCGCAGCGCATTATTGTGGCTGTAATCAGCGAATTGGTAGCCGCTCTTTGCACGGTTGGTATTTTCTACAACCTGCCGGCAGCAATTCCGCTGATTGTGAAAGCAATAATGTTAATTGTTATTATTGTTGGTCATGGCGTGAAGCTGGCGATTTTCGACGGGAAAAAAGCCGGCGTAATTTTCATCAATGAAGGATTTAAAATTATCACAATTTTACTGTTCGTCATTGCTTTTGCGCTCTTTGGTCATCTTATTGTGTTCTAAGGATATAAGCGTCGCAACGCTGTATTTTAAAAGGACGGGCTGCTCCAATTTTGGGGCAGCCTTTTTTACAACAATACAAGAGTTAATTTATGTTAAAAATAACACTAATAAGTTAAAAAATCTTAATAAAAAGTGGGCGCGAAAGATGGAAGGGGCGTCGCCGTTTTTATATTCCGGACTGCTGAAAAAATACGACGACAAGGCGTATTATCTTCATGCAACGAAAAGAAGTTTCACGAAGGTTATTTCTCATAATGATACCTAAATTGATTTTCTTGATTTTTCTGTGTGTAATTTAAAAATTATGATTACCTTTGCACTCTGAAAATTTATGGAATGGGAACAAAAATATTGCGTCTTCATTTATCTGCATCCTTGCAATAGCAAGATAAACAGAATGTTGGCTGCAAGTAAACAAACAATGCCTTTCGCTTTCCGAAGGACTGTGGAAGGCTCGAAATTTTAAATTATTAAAGAAAAAAAGAAAAAATGGACAGATTATACATTTTTGACACAACACTGCGCGACGGCGAACAGGTGCCGGGTTGCCAGCTGAACACACTTGAAAAAATTGAAGTAGCAAAGGCGCTGGAAACATTGGGCGTAGATGTTATTGAAGCAGGATTTCCGGTCTCCAGTCCGGGCGATTTTGACTCGGTTGTCGAACTTTCCAAAGCCATAACCTGGCCTGCTATCTGCGCCCTTACGCGAGCGGTGGAAAAAGATATCGACGTTGCCGCCGACGCGCTTAAACATGCAAAACGCGGCAGAATACACACAGGCATAGGAACTTCGGTATATCATATTGTGCACAAACTCAATAGCAATCCCGACGAAATTCTCCTCCGCGCGGCAGCGGCAGTGAAATATGCAAAAAAATATGTGGAAGACGTTGAATTTTATGCCGAAGACGCCGGACGTACCGATAACGAATATCTTGCCCGCGTGGTGGAAGCGGTAATCGCCGCCGGCGCAACAGTGGTAAATATCCCCGATACAACGGGTTACTGCCTGCCGTCGGAATATGGTGAAAAAATAAAGTTCCTGATGGAAAACGTTAGCAATATCCACAAAGCAGTGATTGCAACCCACTGCCACAACGATTTAGGCATGGCGACCGCCAATTCGCTTGCCGGAGTAATCAACGGAGCGCGTCAGGTTGAAGTTACAATCAACGGAATTGGCGAACGCGCCGGAAATACCGCTCTGGAAGAAGTTGTTATGGCGCTGAAAAGCCACAAAGAACTTGAAATAGAGACCAATATCAACACAAAACGTATTTGGGAAACAAGCAAACTCGTTTCAACTCTGATGAGTATGCCCGTTCAGCCCAACAAAGCAATTGTGGGCAGAAACGCCTTCGCCCATTCGTCGGGAATACATCAGGACGGCGTGCTGAAAAACAGGGAAAATTACGAAATTATCGACCCCAAAGACGTTGGAATTGACGAAAGTTCAATTGTTTTGACCGCCCGCAGCGGCAGAGCCGCCCTGAAATATCGCCTTGCATCGCTGGGCGTCAACGATATGTCGCAGGAAAAACTCGACGAAGTTTATCAGCAGTTTCTGCGGCTTGCCGACCGGAAAAAAAGTCTGAGCGACAGCGATATCCTCGCCCTCGTGGGTGAACGCGACAGTGCGCAGAAAAAAATCAAACTCGACTATTTGCAGGTACTCTGCGGCAAACGAGTCCGTCAGGTTGCCACAATTCGCATCGATATTGCAGGCGAAAAATTTGAATCAACCTCTTCGGGCAACGGTCCGGTCGATGCCTCGATAAAAGCTGTTAAACAGATTATTCACAGGCAAATGTCCATTCAAGAATTTCTGATACAGGCAATCACCAAAGGCAGCGACGACGTGGGCAAAGTCCATATTCAGGTCGAATACAACGGAAAAATATACTATGGCTTCTCGGCAAATACCGATATTGTAACTGCCTCTGTTGAAGCATTTATCGACGCAGTGAACAAGTTTGTGAATTAAATCGGCATACGTAATTATATCAAAATCTACCCGTTTGGACGGGAATTAAAAAAGATATATCTTTGCAACTGATTATTATAAATAAAAAATATGAAGATATTGAAACATACGGCATTATTTGTTGTTTATTGATTGATGCAAATGTAGAAATATTATATAAATCATTAAAATACTGTAATCATGGCAGATAAAAAATTGGTTATTATTCCAACTTTCAACGAAAAGGAAAATATTCAGGCTATTGTAGAAAAAGTTTTTTCCTTTGATCAGGGTTTTGAAATTTTGATAATTGACGATGGTTCGCCCGATGGCACGGCAACAATCGTAAAACACTTGCAAACAAAATATTCCGATAGTTTGCACCTGATTGAACGCGCCGGAAAAATGGGGCTGGGAACGGCATATATCACTGGTTTCAAGTATGCAATCGAACATCAATATGATTATGTATTTGAAATGGACGCCGATTTTTCGCACAATCCCAAAGACCTGATATGCATGTACAAAGCCTGTGTTGCCGGCGCCGACCTTGTCATCGGTTCACGCTACGTGTCGGGGGTAAACGTGGTAAACTGGCCTATCGGCAGAGTGATAATGTCGTACTATGCCTCGTCGTATGTCCGAATGGTTACGGGGATGAAAATCAAGGACGCAACCGCCGGCTTCAAATGCTATCGCATTGATGTTCTTAAAACTATCAATCTCAACAAAATTAAGATGAAAGGCTACGGCTTTCAAATTGAGATGAAATACAGCGCATGGAAACTCGGCTTCAAAATCGAGGAAGTGCCTATAATCTTTGTGGATAGAAAATTAGGCGCGTCGAAAATGAGTACCTCGATATTTGGCGAGGCAATTTGGGGCGTGTTTAAACTGAGATTTCGCAAAATCAAACCGATAAAATAGCATGGAAAAGGAAAAAGTTGCCGAAATGTTCGACAGCATTGCCCCAAAATACGATTTTCTGAACCGTTTACTCTCTTTTGGCATCGACAGAAGGTGGCGACGCAGGCTTCGCAAAATGCTCGACGCCGAACAACCGTCTGTTGTTCTGGATATTGCCACCGGCACGGGCGACCTTGCCATCGAATGCGTTCGCAAATCAGAAAAAACAGTAACCGGTATCGATATTTCGGAAAAAATGCTTGCCGAAGGTCGTCGGAAAATTGCGGCAAAACAATTAGACAAGCAGATCAATCTCTTGTATGGCGACTGCGAAAATCTTGATTTTAAATCCGATACATTCGATGCTGTTGTTGTCGGTTTTGGCGTCCGCAATCTCGAAAATCTGGAAAAAGGACTTAAAGAAATACATCGGGTAACCAAGCCTGCGGGCAAAGTATTTATTCTTGATTTTGCCTTGCCCCGACACCCTTTGTTGTGCCGGATTTATAAATTCTATTTCTTTTGTATTCTGCCTGTTGCAGGCAAAATTGTTTCCGGCAACGGCGCTGCCTACAAATATTTGCCTGCCTCGGTCGAACAGTTTCCTCAATATGAACAGATGACGGCGCTGCTGAGCGCGGCAGGTTTCAGCAAAACGCAATATAAACCGCTGACTTTCGGCATTGCAGCCATTTATTCCGGCGAAGCATAAATCGGACAGACACTAAGTAGTGTCCGTCTATAAAGTCAAAACACATACATAATGTTAATACAAAGCGCTTCGCAGAGGACTGCGCCGTTGTCATGGCGGCTGCGGTTTTTGCATCTCGTAGAGATGCATCGCTCGGTAGAAACGCATCACACGCACGCATTTGCATCCCGCAGGGATGCATCCTTACAGGATGCAGGAAATTCTTTGGCAACCGTGTCTACCGAGCGATGCAATCCTACGGATTGCTCGATTGCTCAGCCTGGCATGTTACAATAATATTTTGCCCGACTTTATGGACAGACACTAAATAGTGTCCGTCTATAATATCATACATCAACCCGTCCCTGACGGGACGAAAAACGTCAACGAAGTTTATGCACACAGTTATCGATAGATACTCGTTAAGTTAAACCCAAAAATTCGTCTTTAAAGTATAAAAATTCGTTTTAGCGGCGTCAATTTGCCGGATATATAAATAAGCACTACTTTTGCGGACAGAATTAATAAAAAAATTATTATATGATGAAATATTTTTCCTTCATACTGCTCTTTGCGGCAGTTATTTTTAAAGTCGATGCACGCGATATTCGCGGACAGGTGCTCAATTCGGAGGGTCAAGCCCTTGTTGGCGCGGCAATCAACCTGCGCGGTCAGGCAATCTTTGTCAATACCAACGAAACCGGCAAATATATTCTTCAAGAAATTGCCGACGCCGGTACTCTGGTCGTCTCGTTTACGGGCTACGAAACCCGCACCGTCGATTTCAGCCTCGCCGACCATGAACTGAACATCGTTCTCGAACGCAAAAGCATTGCTCTTGAGCCGGTAACCGTTACCACTCAGCGCCGTCCTCAGCGACTGCTCGATGTGCCGGCAACAGTCAGCGTGGTGGACGCCTTGACGCTGGAAACGACCAACACCCGCGAACTCGAATTTTTTGCCGATTATGTTCCCGGTCTCAATATCCGAATGCAAACGCCTCATCGACCGAATATTTCCATACGCGGGCTCACCAGCGACGAGGTGTCGCCTAACGCGCAGCCCCGCGTTTCCGTTTATTTCGACAATGTCCCGATGAGCCGGGCAAGCATGGCGGCAACCGAACTCTACGATTTGGAACGGGTCGAGGTAGCCAAAGGTCCGCAGAATACACTGTTTGCCTACGGGTCGCAAATTGGCGCAGTGAACTTTATCAGCCGCAAACCGAACAATAATTTTGAAGGATATTTCTCAGCCGGCGCCGGCAATTATTCGATGAAAGAGTTTGAAGGTGCGCTGAATTTCGCCCCTGTCAAAGATAAATTTGCGATGAGAATAGCCGGCGTTTACAGCGGACGCGATGGCTATGTCAAAAACCTTTCCGGAGATGCATTGAACGGAAAAAATACCGTCGGCGCACGGTTTTCCGCACGTTTCACGCCCGTTGAGGCGCTAAAAATCGACCTCTCTGTAAATTATCAGAACGACGATACTCCCGGAACAGCCTTCATGAGCCGTCGATACCCCAATTCCAAGGGTGTGAAGGACATTTTTAAATACGAAGCCTCGCTCGATGAGGGTAAAAAGTGGTTAAATCATCGCGAAATACTCGGCGGCTCGCTCAATGTCCGCTATTTTGTGAGCGAAAACTCGTGGATAAATTCAACCACCTCATATTATACCAATTTCGTTGATCATCGCTGGGACGGAGACGGCACAGTGGCGCCCGCAATCGATATGAGCGAGCGCGACAGGGTGCGACAGTTTGCTCAGGATCTGCGCTATAACTTCTCTGCTGGCAGCCGTCTTGACGGTTTCTTCGGAATGAGTTATCGCCGCGAAAATGTGTCGCAACGATACTGGTTTGGCGGCGACGAACAGTACGCCGCTTATCTTCTTTTCCAGATGTTCGACTACATGATTATGCCCGACGGGTCGCTCGCCCCCGCCATGCCGGCGATTCCCGACCTCGGCGACCCGCGAATGGCACCGTTGACAGGGATGCCGCTGCCTTCGAATCACGAGGAAGAAAGCCTGAGCGGAGCAGTGAATCAAACCGGCGACATGTTTGCCGACGCCACTCTTCGCCTGCTGCCCCGTCTGAGCCTCACGGCAGGTATGCGAATATCGGCAGAAAGTTTCAAGGTTTCAAATGAAGCACAAATGCTGGGAGTCGTACCGTCAGCGCTTGGATTTGTTACCCAAGCCTATCCCAACTTCTTTTTCGCGCCCCGTCCTTACAGCGAATTTCAGCGCGATTTTATCTCGTTCACCTGGCGTGCAAGCCTGAAATACGATATCGGAACAAATTCGTCGGCTTGGGCGGGCTACTCTCGCGGACGCCGTCCGAATGTTCTTCAATATGATTCAAAAGGACAAAGCGAAATTCTGAACGCCGAAAACGTCCACAGTTATGAAGCCGGTCTCAAATGGAACGCATTGCAACGCTACTGGTTCGACGCAGGCGTGTTTTATCAACTGTACAACAATTTCCAAACCTCGAAGTGGGTCGATGCAGACTATCTGGTTGCCGACGCAGGCAAAGCAACGTCCTACGGAATAGAATTTTCGGCAAAAGCCGTTCTGTGCAATTATTTCGATATTTTTGGCAACTACGCATGGATTCACGCCCGTTTCGACGACAACGACAGCGAAGGCAGCAAACAGGAATATGCAGGAAAAACATTCCGCCTTACTCCCGAACACAGTCTCCTGATTGGGGCAAACGCAAAATGGCAACTGTCGAACAGATTTCATCTGATATTTACTCCGACCTGGTCGTGGCGCAGCCACATCTGGTTCGAAGACGCCAACGAACTTCAACCCACCAACCCCGCGCTCGACCGTCTCGACCAAAATGCTTACGGGCTGTTGAATCTCAATCTCGCGTTCAAAATGCTGAATCCCCGCTTGACGCTCTCGATTTTCGCCGCCAACCTCACCGATACAAAATATGTGATTGGCGCCGGCAACACCGGCACAATGTTTGGCGTGCCGACTTATGTTCCGGGCTTGCCAAGAATGTTTGGCGCAAAACTGAAATACGATTTTTAAAAAGAATTGGCGGATGAAAATAAAATATGTAAAACAGGCAAAATTATCACATCAAATCCAGTCCTATATCTTTTCTGAAATATACTCCTTCAAACTCAATATTTTGCATTGATTTATATGCTGATTTTCGTGCTTCGAAAAGATTGTCGGCAAGAGCGGTAACTGTCAGAACGCGACCGCCGGAAGTCAGTATTTTGCCTGATTTTTCGCTTGTTCCGGCGTGAAAAACAATATTGTCGGATACGGAAGATATTCCGCTGATTTCAAAACCCTTGCTATAACTTTCTGGATATCCGCCCGATACGGCAACAATTGTTACTGCCGTTTTGTGCGAAACGGAACACTGTCGGGTTTCCAGATTTCCATTTGCCACGCCTTCAAAAAGGTCGAGAATATCGGCGTCGAGACGTGGAAAAACGACTTCTGTTTCGGGGTCGCCCATGCGCACATTATACTCTATTACAAATGGTTCGCCCTTACAGTTCATCAATCCTATAAAAATAAAACCCTTATAGTCGATATTTTCGTTTTGCAAGCCTCTGATGGTCGGTTCAATTATCCGCTCGCGGACTTTCGACATGAATGTTGCGTTGGCAAAAGGTACGGGCGAAACTGCGCCCATTCCTCCGGTATTCAGCCCCGTATCGTTGTCGCCAATTTGTTTATAGTCTTTTGCTTCGGGCAAAATTTTATACGATTTGCCGTCGGTCAATACAAAAATCGACACTTCTATTCCGTTCAGATATTCCTCAATAACAACCTTTTTGCTGGCGTCGCCAAATTTACCTTCCAGCATTTCCTGCAATGTTGATTTTGCTTCGGAAAGGTTATCGACAATTATCACGCCCTTGCCTGCTGCAAGTCCGTCGGCTTTAAGTACATACGGAGGCGTCATTGTTTCGAGACAGGCAAAGCCCTGCAACAGTTGGTCGGCGGTAAACGACTGATATCCAGCTGTAGGGATGCCGTATTTCGACATAAAATATTTGGCAAAATCTTTGCTTCCTTCCAGAGCCGCGCCTTTTTTCGACGGTCCGATTACGGATACGGGTTTTCCGGCGAAATGGTCGGTAATTCCTTTGGTCAAAGGCTCTTCGGGTCCCACCACCAGAAGGTCGATGGCATTTTCGTTGATAAAGGTTTCAACTTCGTCAAAATCAAGAATATTCATTGCTGCATTCTGTCCGAATTGCGCTGTTCCGGGATTGCCGGGCGCCACAAAAAGTCTGTTCAGTTTGGAACTCTGGGCTATTTTCATTGCAATGGCATGTTCGCGTCCGCCGCTGCCAAGTAATAATACGTTCATAATGATTTAATTATTCAATATTTGTTGTTTATCTTTTTCCAATTGGATTTTCATTTCGTTTATATCTTCAAACCGCACATTTTCACGCATAAAACGTTCAAAATGGACGGTGATTTTTTTACCGTATATTTCCTGTTGAAAATCAAAAATATTTACTTCGACATAAGTTTTGGGTTCGCCATATTTTTTTCCAACATACAGCATTCCTTTCAATCGTTGACTATCGATATCTACTGATACTGAATACACTCCATCGGCAGGAATCAGTTTCAACAATTCGTCCACAGCAATATTTGCCGTTGGGAAACCTATTGCCCGTCCAAGTTTTCTGCCATGAACAACCGTTCCCGTCAGGAAATACGAATATCCAAGCATTTGATTTGCGGCTTCCAATCGACTTTCTATGAGGCATTTGCGAATTCTGTCCGAACTTATTGCCGTCTCGCCTTCGAACAGCGGGGCGATGCGTTCGCAATAAATGCCGCGTTTTTCGCATATTTGCCTGATTTCGCTGTAGCCTGCGCTGCCGCCGCTGCCTGTATGATGGTCGTAACCAATACATAAGCCTGCTACTCCGTGTTTTTGCACAAGCTGGTCGATAAACTGTGCGGGCAAAGTGCGCGAAAATTCTTTGGTAAACGGAATAACAATAAGTCGGTCGATACCAAACGATTGGATACGCTGTTTTTTTTCTTCGACCGACAAAAGCAGACCGAGTTTTTCGGGATCTTTGTTCAGCACGATGCGCGGATGGGGCCAGAAAGTAACGACGGCAACCGGTAAATCGAATCGTTTTCCGATGTCTGTCAATCTGTTCAGTACGGAAGCATGTCCTCTGTGAACTCCATCGAAAAAGCCGGTTGTGGCTATATACTGTTCCATCTGCAATTAATCCAAAATCTGTGATTGTAAACTATATACTGTGCCATCTGCAATTAATCCAAAATCGTAAATCCAAAATCGTAAATCAAATTGTTATGAGCAGTATCTTATAATAAGGTATATTACCGCAGCCAGCATCGCGCTGACCGGAATAGTTAATATCCACGCCCACAGCAAGTTCTTTGTTACGCCCCAGCGAACTGCCGACAGGCGTTTGGTTGCGCCAACGCCAATAATTGCGCCGGTGATGGTATGAGTTGTGCTGACGGGGATTTTCAGAAATTCCGACAGGTAAAGTGTTATTGCTCCGGCAGTTTCGGCAACCACGCCTTCGAGTGGCGTAACTTTGGTTATGCGGCTGCCCATGGTTTTGACAATTTTCCATCCGCCCGACATTGTTCCCAGTGCAATTGCCGAGAAACAAGCCAGCGGAACCCAGTCGCGCATGTCGCTCATCGAACTCATCGACATCCATTCGGGAAGGTCGGTAAGTCCGTGATTGGCAATGAGTGCGGCGCCAATAATTCCCATCACTTTCTGCGAATCGTTCAACCCGTGTCCTATGCTGAACAGAGCCGACGAAAGCAACTGCAACCGTTTGAACCATATATCGGTACGGTAGGGTCGCTGTTTTTTGCAGATATGATATGTCAATACCGTAAGCAGCAGAGCGACAATCATTCCTATCAGCGGTGCGAGAACAATAAATGAGGCTATTTTCATTATTACTGAGGCATGTATCGACACAAAACCGTTTGCCATGACTGCTGCGCCGGCAAATCCGCCAATCAGCGTATGCGACGACGAGGAGGGTATCCCCAGCCACCAAGTGAGAAGATTCCATGTGATGGCGGCAATCAAACCGGCGATAACTACCTCTGAGGTAATAAATTCCTTGTGTACGGTTTTTGCCACAGTGTTGGCTATACTTTCGCCAAATCCGCCAAAAAAATGCACGGCGATGAAGTATGCAACAAAGTTGAAGAATGCCGCCCAGATAACTGCTTTGAATGGCGACAACACTTTGGTTGATACGATGGTGGCAATGGAATTGGCGGCGTCGTGGAACCCGTTGATATAGTCGAAGAAGAGCGCCAATACGATTATTACAATAAGCAAAGTCATTTTCTGATGATTAGGCGTATTTTACAATAATGGTTTTGATAATTTTGCCCACATGTTCCACTGTGTCGGTCGCCTTTTCGAGTTCGTACAGAATTTCCTTAGTTTTAATGATTTCGATGGCATCGGTTTCTTGTGCAAACAAATCGGCTACAAAACTCTCGTATATTTCGTCCGCCTTGTTTTCGAGGTTGTGCAGTTCGATGCAGTAGTTTTTAATGTTTTTCTTGTTATTGCGCAGAACATCAAGTTCTTCTATTGCTTTGTAGAGATATTCGGCAGAGGTTTTCAGATTCCGTGCCAAATCGGCAGCCGCTGTTGGAATCTGCTTCGGATTGTAGAGGGCAATTCGTTTGGCGCAACTGTTGATGGTGTCGATAACATCGTCCATTCGCGAAGCCAGATGGTTGATGTCCTCCCTATCGAATGGGGTGATAAAGGTCTGATTCAGTGCGTCAAAAATTTGATTCGACAGCAAATCGGCTTCATGCTCTTTGTCCTTTATCCGTTTGAACGATTCGATTGCCGACAAATGGTCTTTTGTCTGCACGCATTCGAGAATTAAGTCGCTCACTTCGAGCATAACGGTTGCTACTTTCTGCAACAGTGGAAAAAATTTGGGTTCTTTTGGTAAAAACCTGCTAAAAAACGTGTTTAACATATCTTATGGTTTAATTTTTACAAATAAAATGTATAATTTTAAATTTCGGCGCAAAATTAGTGCAAAAAAAACAACCGGCAAAAAAGTTTTTGTTAAGATTTTGTTAAATTTACCGAAGTGGGGAAATGTTAGGCAGTTATTGAATGCAAAAACCGGTGATTTTGCCAAATCAAAAGGAAAAATAAAAGCCGCAAACGCCAAAAAGAATGTCGAAATTATTGTTTTTTGGTGCAAAAAAGTTTGATTTTGATTTGGCAGAAACATATCAGGTTGAAACTAAAAAACCATCTCAGTGCTTCGATTCAACTCAGTTCGTGGATACTGTGAAAACCCTCGCCCACAACCTGTCCGGCGTCGATTATTGTTATAAAAGCGTCGGGGTCGACCTCGCGTATGTGTCGCTGAATCAAAATCACTTCTTTGGGATTTACATTGGTGAAAATCACCTCTTTTTTGTTGCCCGTGTACATTCCTTTGCCCGACAGTATTGTGCCGCCGCGTTCGAGATTGAGAATAAATTCGGCAATTTCGGCGTGCCTGTCCGACACAATTAGCAGTGTTTTGATGTTTCGGAACCCGTAAACGGCTGTGTTTACTATTTTTCCGGTTATGTATATCACTATCAGCGAATAGAGCGGTATTTTTACATCCTGAAAAGCAAGCAGCGAAAGCAGAACGACACAGGAATCGACAATAATCACCATTGTTCCAAGCGAAATGCCTGTTTTTCTTGAAAATATCATCGAAACAATGTCCGTGCCGCCCGAAGTTGCGCCTGTGCGGAAAATCAAGCCGCAGCCCAGCCCCAGACAGGCGGCGCCAAATATCGACGACAGCATTATGTCGTCCACAAAAGGCTCGTATCCCCAAATATTTTCCAGAATAAAGGTAAACAGCGCCAGCGACAGGAAACTGACTGCGGTTTTTACGCCAAATTTTTTGCCAAGCGCCTTAATTCCAATCAAACACAGCGGAATATCCATGCAAATAGCGGCAAGGCTGATATCCATGTTGTTGGGTAGTTTTATTCCGATAAAACTCTCAACTGATGCGTGATACATTTCGTACAGGTGGTGGAGCATTATCGATATTCCGTAAACTCCGCCGGGCGCAAGTTTGTAGGGCGAAATGAAATATACGAAGCCCGCCGCCATAAAAAACGTTCCTGCAAGCAATTGTCCATAGTTTATAAACCATTTTTTTGAGAATATTTTTTCAGTTTGCATAAATCATAAATATCAGATTATCAATTCATCTTTTCCTTGCCTAATTATGGTAAATTCCTGAGTGGTGCAATCGACCACTGTTGAGGGAACAATTCCGCCCAGCCCTCCGTCGATACATATATCAACAAGATTTCCAAAGCGTTCGGCAATCAGTTCGGGGTCGCTGATGTATTCCAGAAAATCGTCGTCAATTCTTATTGAGCTGCTCAACAGCGGACATTCCATTTGCTCGACCAGTTTGAGCGCGATTTTGTTATCGGGAATACGCAGACCTATTTGTTTTCTCTTACCCAAGAGTTTATCGGGGACTTTGTTCGACGCCGGCAAAATAAAGGTAAACGCTCCGGGCAAATTTTTTCGCAAAACCTTAAAAGCCGGATTGTCCACTTTTGCATAGTCCGACAAATTGCTCAGACTTCCGCAGACGATGGAAAAAACCGCCTCTTTTTTATTGATATTCTTTATTTTAAGAATTTTATCGAAGCCTTTTTTGCTGTGCAGCGAACACGCCATTGCATACACCGAATCGGTTGGATATATCACAACGCCATCGTTTTGCAATATTTGAACAACCTTATTGATTTCTCTCTCATTGGGAGAATCGGGATGTATTTTTACTATCATACTTAATCTATTAACTGTTTAACAAAAGAGCCAAAATTTGAGCAACCTTCTCTGCAAAATTTTTTTATTTTCGTCGGCAAAATTAATACAAAAAAAGCAAAACAAACAAGATTTTAAATAAAGATATTAAAATCAGTATGTTTTGTTGGCAAAATATTTAATTCAATACAGACATAATTATGATGTTCTATGCTTTTTCAAAATTTTTTTGCTTTTTGATTTGCTCAATCTTTTTTTCAACCCTTATGCCGGTAATTTCTTTGATTAAATTATTTTTACTAATATTGTAAAGTTTATTTTTAGCCTTTTTGGTTGATAAACAGATGAATGATTTCTGAAATGAGATGGTTTTTCTGAAAATATCACATAACGGGGCGTATTATGATAACTGTAAAATTAAAGTGAATATAAAAATATTTGTTTGTTTATGATTATGGAACAAAAAAACCTGTATAGTGCAGAATTTGAGCATGACTCCTGCGGGGTTGGCATTCTGGCAAACATCCGTGGCAACAAGTCGCACGATATTGTGGACAAAGCCTTGCTGATACTCGAAAATATGCTGCATCGCGGCGCAGAAAGCGCTGACAATAAGACCGGCGACGGCGCCGGCATCACTCTCCAAATACCTCACGAATTTACATTACTCAAAGGTATCCCTGTTCCCGAAATCGGAAAATATGGCACAGGATTGGTCTTTCTCCCCAAAAACAGCGAGCAGGCTCAATTGTGCATGAAAATTATTGCCGACACGCTCGACGAAGAAGGTCTGTCGTTGCTGCGCACACGCAATGTGCCGGTCAATAGAGAAATACTTGGCGAAATATCGAAAGAATCGGAGCCGGACATCGTTCAAATATACGTAATAGAAAAGGAACCGACCGGACGTCTCGAAACAAAACTCTATGTTGTGCGTAAAAAAATCGAAAAACGGGCGTCCGCCCAAAATATCGGGCAACACAGTTTCTATATCGTCAGCCTTTCGTCGCAACGCATCACCTATAAGGGAATGCTGACATCGACACAGTTGCGCGAATATTTTCTCGACCTCGCCGACCCATATTTTACCAGCGGGCTGGCGCTGGTTCATTCCCGTTTCAGCACCAACACTTTCCCGACTTGGGATTTGGCTCAGCCTTTCCGCCTGCTTGGTCATAACGGCGAAATCAATACCATCCGCGGCAACCGATACTGGATGCAGGCACGCGAAAGCATTCTCGAAAATGACGAACTTGGCGACGTGTTTCCCGTTGTGCAACAGGGCATGAGCGATAGCGCCTCCTTCGATAATGTGCTCGAATATCTGGTGATGACCGGCAAAAGCCTGCCCCACGCTCTGGCAATGATGGTGCCCGAAAGTTGGAACGACAAAAATCCAATATCCCCCGAACTGAAAGCATTTTACGAATATCATTCAATAATTATGGAGCCTTGGGACGGACCGGCAACCATGCTCTTTACCGACGGTCGATACGCCGGAGGAATGCTCGACCGTAACGGTCTGCGTCCAACACGCTATCTGATAACCAAAAACGACTCCATTGTTATTGCCTCCGAAGCCGGCGTGCTGCCCTTTGCCGCCGAAGAAATCAGAGAAAAAGGACGGCTTCAGCCCGGTAAAATGCTGATGGTCGATACGCTCGAAGGCAAAATATACTACGATACCCAACTGAAAGAAGAACTTGCCGGCGCATATCCCTATAAGGAATGGCTGGCGAAAAACAGAATAATGCTCGCCGATATTTCGTCGGGACGGGATGTTAAACGCCGCGTCGCCAACCACAACCAATTTCTGGGCGCGTTTGGATATACCAAAGAAGACGTCGAGCGGATAATTGTTCCCATGGCAATGGAAGGCAAAGAACCCGTTGGCTCGATGGGTAACGACACTCCGCTGGCAGTGCTGTCGGAAAAACCACAACTGCTGTATAACTATTTCCGTCAGCTATTTGCTCAGGTTACCAACCCGCCAATCGACCCTATCCGCGAAGAACTTGTGATGTCGCTTTCGCTCTATATCGGACGGCAAGATACCAATCTGCTCTCCCCCTCGCCCGAACTATGCAAAATGGTCAAACTTCACACTCCGGTAATCAGCAATATCGACCTCGACCTGCTTGCCAATCTCGGATACAAAGGCTTCAGAGCCTTGAAATTGCCCATGCTTTTCGACGCCAAAAAAGGCGCGGAAGGAATGACGGCGGCGCTCGACGATTTGTGCAGCAAGGCAGAGCAGGCTGTTGCCGACGAATATAACTATATTATTTTGAGCGATAGAGACGCCGGCGCACAGCAGGCGGCAATACCCTCGCTGCTGGCAGTGTCGGCAGTACATCATCATCTGGTTGCCAAACGAAAAAGAATGCAGATTGCAGTGATTGTTGAAACCGCCGAAGCACGCGAAATAATGCATTTCGCTCTGCTGTTTGGCTTTGGAGCAACAGCCGTCAATCCATATATGGTATTTTCGATTATCGACGACCTGACCGCCAAAGGCGATATACGCAACGATTATCAAACCGCCGAAAAAAACTATATCAAAGCCGTCCACAAAGGCTTGCTCAAAGTGATGTCGAAAATGGGAATATCCACCCTGCGCAGTTATCGCGGCGCACAAATATTTGAAGGCGTGGGGCTGCATCAAAATTTTCTTGATAAATATTTCCGTGGACTGAACTCACGCATTGGCGGAGTGGGCGTGGAAGAAATTACCCTCGATACCCTTGCCCGACATGCCGACGCCTTCGATGCTCAACCCGGTAATCTTCTGAAAAATGAAGGAACATACGCCTATCGTAAAGACGGAGAAATTCACGCATGGAATCCCGAAACAATATCGAAACTGCGCATCGCAACCCGAACAGGCGAATATGCCAAATTTAAGGAATATACGGCTATTGTCGATAACAAACCCTCGCCAATTTTTCTCCGCGATTTTATGACGTATCGCGCCAACCCGATTGACATATCGGAAGTTGAACCGATAGAAAACATCACCCGCCGCTTTGTTACCGGCGCCATGTCGTTTGGCTCAATCAGCAAGGAGGCGCACGAAGCTCTGGCAATGGCAATGAACACGCTCAAAGGCAAAAGCAACACCGGCGAAGGCGGCGAAGACCCCGCTCGCTTTATTGTAGGCAACGACGGCACAAGCCGCCGCAGCGCAATCAAACAAATTGCCTCCGGACGGTTTGGCGTAACAACCGAATATCTTGTCAATGCCGACGAAATCCAAATAAAAATAGCGCAGGGAGCAAAACCCGGCGAAGGCGGACAATTGCCCGGCTATAAAGTAGATAAGGTGATTGCCGCTACCCGACATTCGATACCCGGAATATCGCTCATTTCGCCTCCCCCGCACCACGATATCTATTCAATCGAAGACCTTGCCCAATTGATATTCGACCTCAAAAACGTCAATCCATCGGCACGCATCAGCGTTAAACTCGTGTCCGAACCCGGAGTAGGCACCATCGCCGCAGGCGTAGCCAAAGCCAAAGCCGACGTGATTGTTATCAGCGGATGCGAAGGCGGAACAGGAGCCAGCCCCGTCAGCTCGATATATCGGGCAGGAATGCCGGGAGAATTGGGACTGTCGGAAACTCAACAAACATTGGTGGTAAACGATTTGCGTAAATTTATCCGCCTCCAAACCGACGGACAGTTGAAAACAGGCAAGGACATAGTAATCTCCGCATTGATGGGCGCCGAAGAATTTGGCTTCGCCACCAGCGCGCTCATAGTTCTGGGCTGCGTGATGATGCGCAAATGCCATCTCAATACCTGCCCCGTTGGCGTTGCTACTCAGGACGCCGAACTGCGCAAACGCTTCAACGGCAAACACGATTATCTGATTAATTTCTTTACCTTCCTCGCCATGGAAGTGCGCGAACATCTGGCAAATATGGGCTTCAGAAGTTTGGACGAAATAATAGGACGTTCCGACTTGGTCGAAATCCGCAAAACAGGCAATGCCAAATCTGCAAAACTCGACTTCTCGAAAATGCTTTATTTCGACAAAAACCTGCAAAACGACCTGAAATATACCACCCCGCAGGAAAACCGACTGTCGAACGTACTCGATATTTCGCTGATAGAAAAGGCTCGTCCGGCGCTGACAGAACAGAAACCGGTGGAAATGGATTTCGCCATTAACAATATCGACCGCGCTACGGGAACAATGCTCTCGGGCGAAGTGGCGCGTCGCTACGGCAACGCCGGCTTGCCCGACGGAACGATAAAAACAGTGTTTCGCGGCTCGGCAGGGCAAAGTTTTGGCGCTTTTCTTGCATCGGGAATCACCTTCCGGCTCGAAGGCGAAGCCAACGACTATCTGGGCAAAGGACTGTCGGGCGGACGAATAATTTTAGCCCCGCCAAAAGGCAGTACCTTTGAGCCCGATAAAAACATAATCGCCGGCAACACACTGATGTACGGAGCAACAGCAGGCGAAGTATATATCAACGGACGGGCAGGCGAACGATTCTGCGTGCGCAACAGCGGCGCCACAGCCGTAGTGGAAGGCGCCGGCGACCACTGCTGCGAATATATGACCGGCGGACGGGTGGTCGTTCTCGGTACCTGCGGAAAGAATTTCGCCGCAGGCATGAGCGGCGGAATAGCATACGTGCTAAATCTGAACGATAACTTTGACTTCTTTTGCAATATGGAGATGGTCGAACTGTCGCTCATCGAAGACAAAGCTGATAACGACGAACTGCGCTCGCTGATTAGCGCCCACGCAACATACACACAAAGCCCTCTGGCAATGAGAATTCTGAATAATTGGGACAATTACATGAAACGCTTCATCAAAATCCTGCCGATAGAATACAAAAAAGTCCTCCACGAAGAAAAAATGGAAGCCCTGAAAAGAAAAATAGAAATGGTGGAATATGATTACTGATTCAGTGATTAGTGTTTAGGGATTAGTGATTAATGAATATCGTATTGTTTACCTAAAAGAATTACGAATTACCACGAAGGAAATAAAATAAATCAATTTGGGTATCATGTACGATATTCATATTAATGATTAGTGATTAGTGCCTGCGGCGGAGGAGTCTGAACTGTGATTTCAGGGTGATTTATTTGATTTTTGGTGAATGTTTGCGCTGCCAAGTCCCTGCGGGACTGCAGATTAAATTTATTTCGGATTATGCGGGCGAACGCCTTTGACGTTCATTTTTAAGGCATAGAGATATTGCGATGCGGTGATAAACAGCGTTTGCATATTTTTTCCGCCGAAGCACACATTGGCTGTCCAGTTTGCCTCAACGTCGATATGCAGAATTTGTTTGCCCGACGTGTTGAATACGGTAACCCCCTTGCCTGTCAGATAGATATTGCCTTTTTTATCGATAGTCATTCCGTCAGAGCCTAAGGGCGCAAACAGTTTTTTGTTTTTCAGCGACCCGTCTTTTTCGATATCGTAAATATATGTTTTATTGTCGTCGATATCAGCAACATAGAGATGTTTCCCGTCCGGTGTGCCGATAATTCCGTTGGGCTGTTTCAGGTCGATTGCCACTTTTTCGATTTTTTTCCTGTCGGGCGACAGAAAATAAACATATCGACCATCCATTTGTTTTGCGGCGTTCCTGTTTGTCCAGTATTGGCGGCGATAAAGCGGGTCGGTAAAATAGACGCCACCGTTGGGATGCACCCATAAATCGTTTGGTCCGTTCAGTTGTTTGCCTTCGACTTCATTTATCAGTGTTTCATGCTGTTTGCCTGTCAGGTCGATGCTCCACAATTCATTATTTTCGTCGGAGCAGGCAAGCAGCCTTCCGTTCCTGTCGAAATACAGTCCATTTGCTCGCCCTGTTTTGTCAAGAGCAACAGACAGTTTGCCATCAATCGACCATTTCCATATTTTGTCGTTTGGCTGGTCGGTAAAATATACATTACCCTTGCTGTCTGCCGTCGGACCTTCGGTAAAACCAAAACCCTCAGCCAGTTTCTCAACTTTTGCACCGTCGGCAACAAGTTCCGGGCTGTTTTGCGCCTGTATCATAAAAGGCACAAAAAGCAGAATTGCCGTTAATCGAAGTTTTTTCATGTCGATAATTGAAAAATTCCGGTGAAGAATTAAAATTAATTCTCCATTTGTGTATTAATCACTCCTTTGTGGAGCATATCGGGTTCGAACCGATGACCTCTTGCATGCCATGCAAGCGCTCTAGCCAGCTGAGCTAATACCCCTTGTTTTTTAAACTGTTTCGTGCAAATCGTACTCAAAGCCCTCCATTATTGGGTTATGCAGCACTTTTACACATATTTCGTTCACCATGGTCATGGCTTTTTCCTTGTTTTTGGCTTCGATTTCCAGTGTGATATGTTTACCAATGCGCACATTTTGAATATCATTATAGCCAAGTCCGTTCAAAGTTACGCCAACTGCTTTACCCTGCGGGTCGAGCAACGCTTTCAGCGGCATGATGTCTATTTCTGCTGTATATTTCATCTTTTTTTGATTTTATTCCTTTGTTTATGTATTTTTAATTAACCGTCCAACCTTTTGATTCTGCGATAGTTTTATGGCAACCATCCGTGCCCGGATTGTTGGAAATCAACATCGACTTCTCTATTTCCTGCTCCCGATTGTCGTGTACTGTTTCAAAAAGCGCATCCAGCGCCTCCGCCGACAGCAGATTATACGCACAGTCAACATATAGCAGTTCAACATTTTCTGTCAAATCCATGTCTGTCAGTTGATTGTTTGCGCAGTCCAAATCGTTGAGCAGCGTATTTTTACTTACATTCAGCGACTCCAGTTGATTAAATCCGCAATATAAGACCTCAAGCAGTGTGTTTTTGCCCACATCCAAGGTTGTGATAATGTTGTTAATACAGTATAAGGATTTGAGTTGTGTGTTTTTGCCGACATTCAAATCGGGAAGTTGATTATCGGAATAATCAAGATATTCAAGCAGTGTATTTTTGCTTATATCCAACGACGTCAGGCTGTTGTTATAACAATGTAAGGATTGCAGACTTGTATTTTTGCTTAAATTTAAAGCAGTCAGTTTATTATTGGAACAGAGAAGGTTTTCGAGCAGCGTATTTTTGCTTAAATCCAGAGCGGTAAGCAGATTTGCCGAACAGTCGATTTCTGTTAAAGCGATATTTGCGGACAAATCCAGACTTGTCAATTTGTTGTCGCCGCAGTCCAGATATGTCAAGTCCACGCTTGTGCTTATATTTAAGGCTGTCAGATGATTTTCGCCGCAATCTAATGCCAAAATTTTGCCGTCGGTGATTGTTACTATTCGGCTGTTGGACGAGGCGGTATAAGTATGCTCATACAGTCTCACTTCTGAGGTCAGCGTGATATTTGCTGTATCGCCGTCGCCCCAGTCTATAACTGCTGTACCATTGCCTTTTACGCCTGTAACTATTTCGGTTGCCGTTGCTTCAACAGTCATGGTTATTACCGGTTTCTGTTTACTGTCATCGTCCTTATCTTTTGAGCAGGACGCAAAAGCGAGTGGCAACAAAACGACTGTCAAAATATATAATAAATTCCTTTTCACGTTCATAAACTTCTTATTTATCAGTAAATTTTGTCATTTTCAAGGCTGTTGCGGCGGCTTCCACGCCTTTGTTTCCGTATTTGCCTCCGGCGCGTTCCTTTGCCTGTTCGAGGGTATTAACGGTTAATACTCCAAATATTACGGGTATTTTTGTTGTCAGCCCCACTTGCAGTATTCCCTGCGTTGCTGCCTGGCAAACATAGTCGAAATGAGGCGTTTCACCTTTTATTACGCAGCCGAGACAGATTACTGCGTCGGGTTTACGTTTAGCGATGGCGACGTTTGCGGCAAAAGGCAGTTCAAAACATCCCGGAACGGTTTCTACCACAATGTTTTTCTCGGCAACCGAATGTTTTTTCAGTTCGGCAAGCGCTCCGTTCAGCAATTCGGACGTAATGTCCTCGTTCCATTCCGAAACAATCACAACAATCTGTTTGTTTGCGCTGTACGGCACAATGCCTGTTATTTCCGATAGATTTTGATGAATTGACGCCATTTGTTCGGTTTTTTCAGTTTGCCGATATCAGCATTTTTATACGTTCGATATGTTTGTCCACCGTGCGTGCTTCATTGCTTTGAGGATGTTTGTATTTCACTTCCTCGTAGATTTTCTGCGCACGGTCGTAATGTTGCTGTTTAACAAGCACGGTAGCCGCTTTCATCAGATATTGCGGCGTCATGGTGTTGTTTTTTATTTTTGCTGCTTTTTCAAAATATTTCACGGCGTTATCCAATTCGCCGAGTTCGACGTAACTGTTGCCGATATTTGCCAGCGCTCGGGCTGCAAATATCTCGTCGTCAGCCTTAAAGGCGTTAAAATATTCAATAGCCTGATTATAATCGCCCAATTTGAGGCAGCAAACTCCGGCGTAGAATTTTGCCAGATTTCCTGCCGGCGTCGAGCCATATTCTTCTATAATGTCCTTAAAACCGGGCTCAAGCGGTCCGTTGCCGTTCAGCGCCAGACTGAGAGAGTCTTTTTCAAAATAGTTCTGCGACAGATACATCTGTTCTGCGGCAGCAAGGTTTTTCGGTTTTGCGATAAATTCGGAATAACCGAAGATTGATATAACAATAAGAACGACGCCTCCAACTGCGTACATCAGGGTATTTTTGTTTGTTTTCAGGAATTTTTCAGTCTTGTGAATTCCCTCAACAATTTCTATAACCTGCTCATTGTCTTGTTTTTTTTCGTTCCTTTTCGACATAATTGTACTTTTAAAAAGTTGCGCAAAGGTAATGCTTTTTTTGTAATTGCTAAAATTTTTTTCAACAATTTACTGATTTTTTTTTCGTCCATACGTTTAATCGGTTAAATATTAGAATATTTTGCTGATTAAATTTTTTTACAAATTTTTTAGATAGTGTCTGTCCATAAAGTCGGTCGAAATATGATTTTGAAGTGAAAGGCGGAGCAATCAAGCAATCCGCAGGATTGCATCGCTCGGTAGAAACGGTTGCCAAGGAATTTCCTGCATCCTGTAAGGATGCATCCCTGCGGGATGCAAATGCGTGTATGTGATGATGTTCTACCGAGCGATGCATCTCTACGAGATGCAAAAACCGCAGCCGCCATGCGAATGGTACAGCCTCTGTGAAGCGTTTTTTATACAAATTATATATGTGTTTCGACATTATGGACAAACACTATACCCAACGTCAATCGCCCTTATTTTCTCAGAGAAAATAATAAGGGAATAAGGGCGTAGAAGCGCGATTAATAGCATCTCTACTAAGGGCACCTTTGAAAATAAGGGTTCTATGGATTTTCCACACAATTCCCAGTTGAACCAAAAAAGATTGAGGTGCTATTATATTACATAAATACACACAAAGACTGCGTGAAACTTAGTCTTTGTGATTTGTTTGCGATAAAGGTCTTTGGCTACGACGAGACGGGCATCTTGCTACGATGAGACGGGCATCTCGCTACGATGAGACGGGTATCTCGCTACGATGAGACGGCATCTCGCTACGACGAGACGGGCATCTCGCTACGATGAGACGGGCATCTTGCTACGATGAGACGGGACGGCGGCTGACCGAATTTGCAACAATTTCTCATCCCATTATCCAGAACAGCATCGCCGCAACTGTTGCCATGATTATTGTTCCGATAAGCATTCCTCTCATTGTTTGGAGTTTATTGTGGACAATGTAGAAATAAAAAATCATGCCGTTCGGGAAAATACACAGACTCAATATTTTGGGGACGAGTTTTTTTGTTGGCAATATCCACACATCCATATAATTGTATTCGTGGAATTTCAGCAGAAAAACCGTCAAAAATAAAACCAGCGGCAAAACGGTGGAAATGCTCAGCCCGAATTTTGTCGAATCCTTTTTTATACGTTCTATTACAGTCATTTACCTATATAAACGGTTTGAGTAGGGAAGGCAAAATCAAGTCCGGCGCTGTTGAAGCATTCAAGTATGGTAAAATTGACTTTCGATGTAGATTCGCGGATGTCCGACGGTTTTTTGATATAATATATATAGGTAATAATCAGGGCAGAATCGCCAAAATCGGAGAATACGGCAATCGTGTCGGAGTCAATTTCGCTGATATTTTGCGGAATTGATTTAAGAATTTCGATGGCTTCTTTCATTTTTTCGGGCAGAGTGTTGTATGTCAGCCCGATTTTTATCAGCACACGTCGCCGCGCTTCGGTCGATACGTTGATCACGGAAGCGTCCATCAGTTTGTAGTTTGGAACAGTAACAACGCGGTCTTCAAAGGTTTTGATGCGCGTGCTTCGGAGGTTGATGTCCTGTATAACACCTTCATAAGCATCGAATTGCACATGGTCGCCGATATGCAGATGACCATCCATAAAAATTGTTACCCCGCCAAATATGTTTTTCAGCGTGTCCTGAGCTGCCAGCGCCGCCGCAATTCCGCTGACTCCCAGCGCTCCCAGCAGGGTTGTTACCTTAATGCCGGCATTGTTGAGCGCCGTTATTATCCCTATAACCCAGATAACTATCAGAATGGCGCGTTTCAGCAGTGGCAGCAGTTTATTGTCGAAATGTTTCTGTTCCTGAAACTTTTCGATAAGAATGTTTGCAAATTTGGCAATTGCCCATGTTACGTTCAGAATTGCAAGCAGGGAATAAATTTTTTCTATGGTAGCGATTGTTGATGCATTGATATTTAAACGAATGAGCGCGAAATACACTGCCGCCATAATTATACCGAATATGACGGGTTTTTTCAGCGCCGCAACTGTGAGTTTGACAAAATGCTGACGTTTCGTTGGGCATTTTCCCATAACGCTTTTGCTTGACAGCGAAATAATCCAGCAGAGCAGAGCCGCGCCGGCAACAATCGACAGCGAAATAATCCACTGATTGAGAGTATTTCCTAAAAGAATATTATCCATAAAGTTTGTTTTTATATCCATTTTAAATTGTGTTTTTTATCGGGATGCTTTTGGGTTGGCAAAAATCTTTGCATCAGGCGGTTGATTGAATGTTTTCGACATCAGTTCGTATTCGGTATAACTGCCGTCCGGCTCTTCGGTTTTGAGTATCGACGGCGAAAAGTCGTCCTTGTCGTAACTCACCGATACTTTGTTGATTACTCCGTTTCTGGTTTTTCCGCCGATTTCGACGGTAACGGTGTAGTTTTTATCGGTTTCGCTGCAAGTTATTTTCCTGAATTCTATCTGTTTGACGTCGCCCTGCAAACATGCGGAGAGGATTGTTTTCATTCTGCGCACTTTAGCATTGATTTTTGCTGAGGCTTTGGTTATTTTACCGGCAGCAAGCATGTAGAAACGGTCGCCGCCAATCATCATCACATCGTTGGCGGGCTGGCTGTAGTACATGGCAAGCGACTCGGGCTTGAGATAGAAAAATTTGCCGGTCGAAACGGTTTCGCCTTCCACAATGGCAAGGCGCCGTATCTGCTTGAAATCGCTTGTGATAGCGGAATATTTTGTGTTTGCCTGTTTTATTTTTTCAACAATCTTATTGTCCTTTTCGCTGATTTCCTGCCCCGAAAGCGACAAACAGCCTGCAAATATTAATGTTACAACCGCACAAAAATTTTTTATCTGCCTGTGTTTTCTGTAAACAGATTTAACAAATGTATCTTCTTTTCGATGGTTTTCGGCAAAAAATCCTGCAGTTGCCAAAACCAAAAACGCCGTTATTTTTCTCATACTAATATATTTATCTTAAAAATTAAATTAGTTTTGCAGGTACAAAATTATATAAATTTTTAAAAATGCAAATTATAAAAGGTGAAAAAAAGGGGTTGAAAAAAAGATTGAGGTGCTTATCTATTAGAATATTATTAAGAAATGAACGTCATAGCAATCAAAAGTCCCGCAGGGACGGAACTTTAATAACCGCTGGCTTTAGCCTGCGGACGGACGGCGCTCTCCACCCACCCCAAGTCCCTGCGGGACTTGGGGACATAGCATAGTTTTCTGCATAAATCAATAGCTCCTCAAAAAAAGATTTAGCCCATTAACCATCGAATTGCATGTTCTGTTTTTTTTATATATTTGTACCGAAAAAAATTAGGGCTGATTTACTGTTAAATGGTAATAATAAAAAACTTGCAAGATTAAAAAATATTAAAAATTGAATATATTTTAAACTTTAGCCGTTATAAACAGTCAGTATCAGGGTTGAAAAATATATAGTAATGAATAAAATGGAAACTATTAAAACACTGCGCGATTTGTTCCTGTACGCTACAAACAAATACGCCTCAAATGTCATGAATTCCTTCATTGGAAAAGAGCCGGTTACGTACAGGGAATTTGGCTGCAGAGTGAAACAGGTGCAAAGACTCCTGAAAACGCTGGGCGTTGGTTATGGCGATAAAGTTGCAATTTATACGCACAATACGCCTCTGTATAGCGTTGTGTATTTTGCCGTTACAACTTCCGGTGCGGTGATTGTGCCTCTGTTGCCCGATTTTTCGCCCACCGAGGTCGAAAACATTGTCAATCACTCCGACAGCAAGGTGCTGTTTATTTCCGAGCGGTTGAAATCGAAAATCGACGCCTGCAATTTTCCCAACTTGCAGAGTGTGATGAGTATCGATAGCCTTCTGTTTGATGAAAAAACAGAGCACGCTCAGTGCGGCGACGAAGATATTGAGGTGGAAATCAAGCCCAACGATATTGCCAGCATAGTATATACGTCCGGCACAACGGGCATGTCGAAAGGCGTTGTTCTGAGCCACCATAACCTGATGTCTCAGATAAAAATGACCATCAAAATCGAGCCGGTGGACGAAACAAGCGTTTTTCTGTCCATTCTACCGCTGCCACACACCTACGAAGGCAGTCTGGGAATGCTGTTGCCCGTTCTTGGCGGCGCAAGCGTTTATTATCTCGAAAAACCGCCCGTGCCAACTCTGTTAATCCCTGCAATGCAGAAAGTTCGCCCCACTCATGTTCTGTCGGTACCGCTTATTCCCGAAAAGATTTTCAAAAATAGCATACTGACGCAAATCAACAGTAAACCACTGACCCGCAGCCTGTATAAAACAATGATTGGCAGAAAATTACTGCATCGCGTTGCCGGTAAAAAACTGTACAAAACATTTGGAGGCAGGCTGAAATTTTTCGGTATCGGCGGAGCAAAACTCAACCCTCTGACAGAACGGTTTTTATACGAGGCAAAGTTCCCGTATGCAATTGGTTACGGACTGACCGAAACGGCGCCACTGCTCTCGGCGGCATTGACCCACAATGTCAAACTCGAATCGGCAGGCTTTAAACTCGAAGATGTCGAAATGAAAATCAACGATATGAACGATAAAGGAATAGGCGAATTGTGGGTGAAAAGCCCCTGCCTGATGCAGGGCTATTATAAGGAGAAGAAATTGACCGACTCGGTGATAACGCCCGAAGGCTGGTTTAAAACCGGCGATTTAGTGCGCGTAAGTTCCTCTGGACGAATATATTTAAAAGGTCGTCTGAAAAATATCATACTAACGCCAAGCGGCGAAAATATCTATCCCGAAGAAATTGAATTTGTTATCAATCATTTCAAATTTGTTCAGGAATCGCTGGTGCTGGAACAGAAGGGCAAACTTGTTGCAATGGTGAAGTTTAACTACGAAGAATTAGAAATGCAATATTCGCGTATCAGAGAGGAGGTTCAGTGCAAAATAGAAGAAAATTATCGCGAAATTGAGAAAAAAATCGAAGACCTGAAACAGGAACTTATGGAATATGTAAACTCCAAAGTCAGCCGGTTTTCACAGATTTCCACCATAGTAGCCCTGCCTGTGGCAACGGATTTTGAAAAAACTTCGACAATGAAAATCAAACGATATATTTACGAAACATAAAGGGAGCGCTGCAAAAATTTGAAGAATATGTTCGATTATTTTAGAAAGATAACAAACGGCAATACAGTGGCTTGGGCAATATTGGGGCTGATGGTTTCGGCTCAGATTTTGCTGTCGATGTTTTTGTCGGGCTGCGCAAATTCGTCGGTTGCGCCAACGGGCGGGCTCAAAGATACGCTTGCGCCCGTGCTGGTGAAAATGAATCCGCCACAGAAAACTACCAACTTCAATGGCAAGGAGTTGTCGTTCACTTTCAACGAATATGTTCAAATAAAAGATCAGAAAAAATTTGTGATTTCGCCGCCGCTACCAAGCAAAAAACCGGAACTCAAAATCAAAGGAAAAAGCGTGGTTGTGCGCTTCCCGTCGCTTGCCGACAGTGTTACCTACTATCTCGATTTCGGAACAAGCGTGGTGGATGTGAACGAAAGCAATCCTGCAAAATATCTTAATTTTATTTTTTCGACAGGCGATGTGCTTGATACAATGCTGTTTGTTGGACGAATTGTGGATTCCTATACGCTTGAGCCGGTGGCGGAAGCAAACGTGTTTTTCTATGAACTCGACAACGACTCCATTGTCTTCAAAAAAAATCCTTCGGCGCTGTCGATTTGTAACAAAGAAGGCGTATTTATAGTTAAGGGACTCAAAAACATACGATATAAAATGGTTGCCGTTGCCGACAAAAATACCAACATGCGATACGACGCCGGCGTCGAAAGCATTGCTTTTCCCGATTCGCTGATTCAGCCTATCCTGCTTTCCGAAAACGATTCCATTGAGTTTAAAACACTTCCCGCTTTTACCATGTTTACCGAAAATAAAAAACGACAGGGTCTGACGGAAAATAAACGTCCCGAAGAACGTCTGATAATGCTCTGTTTCAACGAAATAAACGCAACAGTCAAAAGTTTTGACATAGAGGGCATAAATTCCGAACAGGTGATAGAGGAAAAAAATATCACCGGCGACACCGTCCGCTACTGGCTCAAAGGTCGCGAAATTGCGGATACCGTGCGGGCAAAACTTGTATATCTGAAAACGGATTCGCTCAATAATTTGTCGCCCGATACGGTTCGCCTCCGCTTGTTATATTCAAAACCCAAACGCAAACAAAAGGATAAAGACAAGGAGACAGAAGAGGAGGAAATAATACCGATTGAGCCGGCAATAATTGCAAATCCGGCAACTATTGTCGAACGAGATATTGTACTTGCCTTTAAAACGCCTCTGCTACGGGCAGATACATCAAAAATCAGTATCCAAAAATCAGTAACTCAAAAAGATAAAACAATCGATAAAATCCCTGTAAAGTTCAGTCTGATACATGATTCAATCAGTTTGCGACACTACCGCGTGTCGGCGGCATGGGAGGTTGCCAGCAAATACGAAATAACAATCATGCCGGAGGCTTTTGTTGATATTTACAGCATTACAAACGATACCATAACAAAAGTCTTTGAAACCGCCGACCCTGAAAAATTTGGCGAACTGACCCTCGAACTTCATAATAATCACGCCAATAAACAGTATATCGCACAATTGATAAAAGATAAAAGAATCGTGCAGGAACGCCCGCTGACCACCAAAACAGTTTTTCGCTATCTTGCTGCAGGCGAGTACAGTATGCGCATGATTGAAGACGCCAACGCCAACGGTAAATGGGACACAGGAAACTATCTCGAAAAACGACAGGCAGAACGTGTTGTATTCCTGTTTTCCGGCGTAAACGACGCTCTGGAAGTGAAAACAAACTGGGAACATGTGCAAACAATCGATGCAAATACATTGTTCGACAATGTTTTTGGTGATTAGTGGTCAGTGATTAGTGATTAGTGGTTAATCCTGCGGCGCCGGTTGTCTGAACTGTGATTTTAGGGTGATTTTGCTGATTTTTGTGATTGTTTGCGACGACTGTCTGAACCATGATTTTATTAAGATTTTCAAGATTGGCAGGATTTGTTTGCGTCGCCGTAGGGGCGCGATAAATCGCGCCCTGTTGAAATGCCCCGTTGTTCGGACGGGGCTGTGCCTCGTCCGGTTTATTTTGGCAGGCTGTGCCTGCTAATGTAGAGACGGGGCGCGCCCCGTCTCTACGGCATTTGCG
>JAITIA010000051.1 GCA_031279695.1 Prevotellaceae bacterium
GCGCCGCGATATAACTTGTAGCGAAAGGCGACGCCGTCGTCATATACGCGGAAAGTAATATCAATTGTCCGGCGTTGCTCCTTTTTTTCGCGGAGAAAAAGCGTCAATTCGTTGTATTGGTCTTTGATTTGGGCGTGTTTTGATTTCACCACAGGCGTCCATGTTTCGTTGTGCGAACGATTGGCTGTCTGAATTACTTCCAGATTGTTGCCCGAAGCCGGTTCATTTTTCCACTCGAATCTGCCCAATGCAGACGGCTCAATAATTGTTTTTCCATGAAACAAAACCGAATACGACAGGGTTTCGTTTTCTTCTATCTGAACGATAATGGACTTGTTGGGCGACATTACCTGATAGTTTTTTGCCTGACAGGGCAGGATGCAACTGATTAACAGTAACTGAACGAATACTTTTTTCATAATTATTTAATCTTATTCAGCAGGCTCGCGAAAAGGGTTTTTAAATATTTGTTCATAATTCTTTATTTATCGGCTGCAAAAGTTTTTCCTTTGGTAATTCCGCTTTCGTTAAAGGCGTCGATAGCAAAGAAATACTGTTTTTCGGTATTCAGTATATTTATCTGCAATTCGTTTTTATTATAAACCATATAGTTCTGATACAGTTTTCCTTCGCGTGTTCCGAAGCGGATATTGTAGCCGGTGGCGTCGGGAATTTTGTCCCATACGAGTTTCACCTGACGGCGGTCGCTGCCGCGGGTGGCAACGCCGGTTGTAACTTGTTGAGGTGCGGCTTTGCTGCTTTTGCCGAAAACGCGAAAATCGGAGAGCGAAAATTTCCCCGACGGCACGCGGATATTGTTGATTCTCAAATAACGTGTTGCAAGGGGCTGGTTGAGTTGAACATATTCGTGAGGCGCGTCCTTCACTGTATTTTGCGATTTGTCTATCAGGATTTTCCAGTTCTGTCCGTCGCTCGATTCTTCAACCGTATATTGATAATAAAGATTTCCGGTGCGACCGGAGCGCGCGCCCAGCAGGTCGGAATCGTAGTCGGCGAAGTTGATTTGCAGTGCATACACCGTGCAGGGCTCGCCCAAATCCACCGAAAACCATTCGCCTTTGTTGCCTGTTTCGGCGCTCCACCAAGTGCGAATTTCTTCATCGACGGCATTTATTGGTTCAAAATTGCTTGGTTTATTCCACCATTTTGCCATTTTAGCCTCCTGTTCGGCGGTTTTTTTGAGGGTCGATGAAACGCTGACTTTCTTATTGTAAGAGAGGAGCATCCATTCGGGGAAAAACTCTTCGGGCGACGACAGTTTGCGGTTGGGAACAATCATCGGATAATCGCCAAAGGCAGTCCACGCATACATTTCGCCGTCGGCGTCGAAAAATACGGGGCTAAGCGCCAGACGACGTTCAAAGGAATGACGCATCGAAACGTTTGCCGTTCCAATATGCCAGTAATTGCCATAACGGTCGGTGAAAGTGCTGCCATGTCCAACTCCGGGAAGGTAGCCTTCGGGACGGCAGGCAAAGGGGTTGTGTTCGGCAAGGGTGTAGGGTCCGAGGGGGGAATCGGCAACATAAACGCCATCGTTATAGGATTTAAACTCGGTGCCGGGTCCGGCATATTGGAAATAATATTTGCCTTTATATTTGTTCACCCACGAGCCTTCGATCCATGGCGGGGTTTCGGTTTTGAGGTTATAGTCGCCCTGAACTTCCCAGCCGTATTTTTCGCGGTGGCTGATGAGAATGGGGACTGTTTTGCCGATAATTTCAAAGGTTTTGGTGTCGATTTCAGCGCCATAGAGCCAATTGTCGGGGCTGCAGCCGCCAAAATAGTAGAGGCGACCGTCGTCGTCGAGAAAGAGCGCGGGGTCGGCATAGTCGAAACGGGATTTGCTTTCAACAACTTCCCAGTTGCCCGACTGCGGATAGTGCGATTTCAACATTTTGCCGTATCCGGAAGTAACAAAATAGAGCGCGTCGCCAATAGCCACAGCCGTTGGCGCGTAATGTTCAAAAGGGAAATCGCTTTGCGGCGCAATCAAATCCCATTTAATAAGGTCGGGCGAATAGAAATAGCCGCCCGAGCGGGAAAGAATCATATAATAACCGCCCTTAAAATTTACAACAGAAGGGTCGGCAGCTTCGCGAAACGAAGGCAATTCGAGTTGAAAACGATAACTCAAATCAACAGGATTGCATGTTGTTTGATAATCGACCGGCGCGGTTTTTTCTTTTTTTTCTTTTTCTGTACATCCCGCAAAATACAGGGCTACAATAGCCAAACATAAATAACATCTCATTTTCATATCCGTAGATTTAATTAAAATTTTGCCGCAAAAGTAGTCTTTTTTTTAATTCTGCCAAAATAAAAAATTAAGGGCTAAATCTTTTTTTGAGGTGCTATTGATTTATGCAGAAAACTCCGCTATGTCCCAAAGTCCCGCAGGAACTTTATTAGTGATTAGTGATTAATGCCTGCGGCGGTTGTCTGAACTGTGATTTTAGAGTGATTTTAATGATTTTTGTAAACCTCCCCCTGCCCCCTCCAAAAGAGGGGAATGCTTGCGACGATGTAGAGA
>JAITIA010000181.1 GCA_031279695.1 Prevotellaceae bacterium
ATCTTGGCAGGCTGCGCCTGCCAACAAAGGTGCAAATGCAGGCACAGCCTGCGTAGATAGAGTGGACAAGGTAGAACCTTGTCCCAACAGCCGGATTTAACGGATGACCGCAGATTTATCTGAATACAATTTAAAAAATCTGCGCAAATCCTTCTAATCTGCGTCATCTACCGTACTTTTGGCGGAAATCGGAAATCGGAAATCGGAAATCGGAAATCAAAAATTTGTCATATCTTTGTGGCGATTTTCCGGCAGGGGGCAAACCGTCTTCGGCTTTGTTGTTCAGGCATAAAGGCGATGTCGCTGCAAAGGAAACATGTTGTATAAAGTCGGAATATGATGTCGAAAAACAATAAAAATATCAAGCAAAAGTGTAACACAAAAACCACAGGATTGCTCATAATCAAGAAACTGAAAAAATACTGGCTGTTTCTGTGTTATGTTCCTGTGTCGATGTTTTTCTGCATACCGTATCCTGTTGATAATAACCCGTACAGCACAATTATCGAAGCCTCCGATGGCGAACTGCTTGGCGCAGTTATTGCTTCTGACGGGCAGTGGCGTTTTCCCGCAGACAAAACCTTGTCGGAGACTTATCTTGCGGCGCTTACACTGTTCGAGGACAAACGTTTTTATGTTCATCAGGGCGTCGATATTGTGGCAATACTCAGGGCTTTGCGGCAAAATATCAAAACCGGCAAAGCATCGGAAGGCGGCAGTTCAATCACCATGCAAACGGTGCGACTGATGCGCAAGGGCAGGCGACGTACTTTGACGGAAAAAATCATCGAAATGGTTCTTGCTCTGAAACTTGAAGCGCAGTTCGGCAAACGTGAAATTCTTGCGCTCTATGCCGCCAATGCTCCGTTCGGAGGCAATGTGGTGGGCGTCGAAACGGCGGCTTGGCGATATTTTGGACGCAAGGCGCGCGATTTGTCGTGGGCAGAGGCTGCCACGCTGGCTGTCCTGCCCAATGCACCCTCGCTGATTCACCCCGGACGAAATCGCAATCGCCTTAAAAACAAACGCGACCATCTTTTAAACCGTCTGCACAGCAAAAATATTGTCAATGCCGAAACCCTTGCCCTTGCCAAAACCGAGCCTTTGCCCGACAGCCCGTTGCCCCTGCCCCGTTCTGCCCCGCATTTGCTCGACAAAATTACGGCAATCAGTAAAGGACAACGGGTTAGAACAACCATTTTGCACAGTTTGCAGCAGTCGGTTACCGCAATTGTCGAAAATCACGTCCGCAACAACAAACGCAACAGGGTGAATAACGCGGCGGTGATTGTGGCGGAAATTCAAAGCGGAAACGTGCTGGCATACGTGGGCAATGCGATGCAGGATAACGAGTTGCACGGTGCAAATGTGGACGTCGTTACCGCGCCGCGAAGCACGGGAAGCATTCTGAAACCCTTCCTCTATGCCGCCATGCTCGACGACGGCGAACTGCTGCCCAACACGCTCGTCCCCGACGTTCCGATGAATATTTCGGGCTTTGCACCACACAATTTCGACAAACTTTTCAACGGCAGCGTTTCCGCTCACGACGCTCTGACCCGCTCGCTCAATGTGCCGTCCGTGCGTATGCTTGCCGATTATAATGTAGAGAAATTCCGCACTTTGCTTGTTGATTTGGGGATGACCACGCTCAGCAAATCCGCCGGACACTACGGGCTTTCGCTCATCCTCGGAGGCGCGGAAGGCACGCTTTGGGACATCGCCGGAATGTATGCCGACCTGGCAAGAGTGGTCAATAATTTTGGTCGAAACAGCGGACGGTACAGCTCGCTCGACCGGAAAAAACTGAACTGCATTGCCGAAATATCCCCCAAAAAAGAAGAGGCACGGTATTCAAAAACAGGTCTCATCGGCGCCGCCGCCTGCTGGCAAACGCTCGAAACACTGTCGGAACTGAACCGTCCGGAAGAAGAATCGTCGTGGCACATATTTTCTTCGGGACGGCGCGTGGCGTGGAAAACGGGCACAAGTTACGGCAATCGCGACGCATGGGCAATAGGCACAACTCCCGAATATCTTGTGGGTGTATGGGTTGGCAACGCCTCGGGCGAAGGACGACCGCTACTCACCGGCGTAGGATATGCCGCTCCGCTGCTGTTCGACGTGTTCAATCTGCTGCCCCGCTCGACCGAATGGTTTAAACAGCCATACGACGAAATGGTCAGAACGGCTGTGTGTTGCGCAAGCGGACATCGGGCGGGCGAGTTCTGTGCCGCCGTCGATACCGTCTGGATTACGGAAACGGGGCTGTTGTCGAGCGTATGCCCCTATCACCGGCTGATACATCTCGACAAAAACGAAAAATACAGGGTAAACAGCGCCTGTTATCCCGTACACGAAATAGTTCACCGTAAATGGTTTGTGCTGCCGCCGGCGCAGGAATGGTTTTATCGAAAATATCATCTCGACTATCGCCCCTTGCCACCGTTTGCACCCGACTGCACAATCGACGAATCCTCGCCCATGCAGATGATTTATCCGACCCACGGAATAGCCGTTGTGCCGACGCGCCAAATCGACGGCGAAAAGGGGAAAATAATTTTTCAGGCAGCACACAACCGCAATAACGCCATCATATACTGGCATATCGACGACCGGTATCTCGGCTCAACCGACGGCTCTCACCAACTCGCCCTGCTCCCCGACGAAGGCGCTCACGTGCTGACCCTCGTCGATAACGAAGGCTATTCGCTGATAATGCCGTTTGTGGTGAAGTGAGGTTTTGGTTCAGACAGGAATTGTGTGGAAAATCCATAGAACCCTTATTCCCAAAGGAGCCCTTAGTAAAGACGCTATTAATCACATCCCTGCGCCCTTATTCCCTTATATGAATATCGTACATGATACCTAATTTATTTCCTCCGTGGTACTTCGTGCCTTCTTCGTGGTTCTTCGTGTAACAAAAAAATATTATTACACGAAGTTTCACGAAGAAACACGAAGGTCTTTTACATATTTTTCGTAATTATTTCAGGTAAACAATACGATATTCATAAAATTTTTTTCCACCGCAGGGAAAATTTTTTCTCAAGAGAATAGATATTTTTCCGGTTCAAAAAACTTGATTGTATGCAATCGCCGTCCCGCAGGGACGGAATGTTGGTAGAAAACACAATCCCAACCTCGCAACCACCGTCCCGTTAGGGAAGGAATGTAGAATTTGTTGATTTAAAGTGTCGTTCCTGCGGGATATTATTAACTGAATAATTGAATAACTGAATAATTGAATAACTGATTAATGCCTGAGGCGGACAGGTTGGGACGTAAACGGCTCAGCCTGTCCGCCGCCGCAGGCATTAATCACTAATCACTAATCACTAATAAAGTCCCCGTCCGACAACTCGGAAAAAATTTGCGACGACCGACAATCTCACGACCGTACAAAAACACCGCCTCAATATTGTTTATTTATAATAAAGTTGTACTTTTGCGCCGTATTATGTTGATAGTTTAAATGAATAAAACGTTTCATAGAATATCAGTAAAACAAATGCTTAGACAGGTATTGTTTCTATGTTTACCAACGGCATTTATCATCGGTTTACTGGGTTATTTGAGTTCCGACAAGATTTCGGTACTCCATCACCGGCAAGTTATTTACTTTGCGGCAGGAATATTTTTATCCTGTATTTTTCACTCTTTCCGCTTCCGGTTTTTGCCCGCCTTTCTGGTACTGCTGCTACTGTGTACCTTATTTAATCTCTTTGTCGATAATTTCGCTTTCGGCGAATTTGACTCCTTCTTTCTGGTGATAGAATTTATTCTCTTCCGCTTTCTTTTTATTGCAGGATGGCTCTGCGGATGGGGATTCTCACGCTCAAAATATTTCCCCGCCGTCTTCTCGGTAGCCCTGCTTGCGCTGGGCGTCATCATCACCGCCCTGCTGGGCAAAACCGGCGTCAGCGAACTTTCCGGAAGTTTTGCGCCAACAATGATTTATGCCTTTTATATTATCTTTATGAACGAGCTGCTGCGAAATACCGACGAGGACAAACTGCGCTCGTGGTATGTGCCGCTCAAAGGCTTGCTGCTCTATCTCACCGCAATGACGCTCCTGTTGCTCATTACCTTTAATATCTTCAACCGGCAAATTAAAATCATAGAAGCAAAATGGGACAAGCCCGCAACGGTTGAAGCCGATAACGGATACCGCCTCTATGACGTTATGTCCGACAGTACCGTCAAAATAAAAGAATCGATGAGCGTCTCCGACCGGATGAGCCGCAGCGAAGGCGACGACAACAGCGCTCTTTTTGTTGTTTATATCGACAATTTCTTCCCGTCAAGCGAAATTCCAAATCCGCTGTATCTGGTTTCCGAATATTTGCCAACTTTTGCCGACGATACCGAAACCTTCGAGAGCGACTCGCTGATGCCCGACAATGACCTCTTCTCGCCCGACCCGTCGAAAATTCCACTCTATTTTACCGCCGCCGACACATCGAAAATCCGCAAAACCGCCGCCTTCCAGTACCGGAAAGTGGTGGAAACCGAAGTATATAAAATCCGACTCCACGAAACCGAGTTTGCCGCTCCCGCCACCGCCTTCTACTGCCAGCCGCTTGCCGTCAAACCCGACCTGCGCAGCCGCTACAAATCGGCATACCGCGCAAAAAGTCTGGTGAGCGAACTCAACAGCGCCTACTTCGTTTATAACAATATCGACCGCGATTTGGACATGCAAATGTTCCAGCAGCAACGTTTTGACCTGCTCGACAGAATAAAAAACTTCGACGGGCTCGACACCGTCTTTCTCAACTATTACACACAGTTTCCTCAAAACGCGGCATACGATACCATCAAAACCATTGCCCGCACAATTGTCGAAAAAGCAAAAGCAAAAACGCCCGTCGATAAAATTCTTGCCATACGCGACTATTTTATGCAGACCGACGAGCTGGGCATTCCGATGTATCGATACTCCGACGTGGCAACAACCGTTCCCGCCGGCTCGCGCATCATCAATTTCCTGCTCAACGACCACGTGGGCAACTGTACCTACTACGCCGGCAGCGCCTTTCTCCTGTTCCGTGCCTGCGGAATACCCGCCCGCATCGCCACCGGATACGCCGTGGTTGACCGCAGCAGCAACAACAAAGGCTGGTACTGGATTTACAACAAACAGGCGCACGCATGGATACAGGTCTTCTTCCCCGAATACGGATGGCTCGATTTTGACCTCACTTTTGGCGATTCGGAACAGCAGGAAGCGCCCGCAACCGACGGAACACCACCGCTCGACCCCCAAAAAGCATGGTTTGCCGCCTCCGGCGAAGTAACGGGCGTCGATACCGTCGAACAGTCGCTCCGCTTTGCAATCTCCGAAATGGTCTGCTTCGACAAAGAATACAAACTGCCCGAAGCCTGCATAGTCGATCTCGACCTCTCGCTTGCCCTTATCCTTAAAGATTCTCTCCAAATAAAAATCGGGAAAATCAAAAAAGGCGACGCAGGACTGGCAATCTCCTTCACCCAAACCGACGAGGTGAAAAAAGACCGGCTGACCTCCGGCACGGCGGCGTCGATAATCAAAAACCTGCCCGACCCGCTGCCCGTCGACCAGTTTCATTTGCAGGACACAAAAAAACAGTCAAAGAAAACAGCATCAACAGAACAGAACGACCAGAACAGGGACGGGCTCAGCCCTCTCGCCGCCGTTCTGATTGTGATTATTCTCTTTGCCGTGCTTGCCTTCATCGTAGTCTTCTCCGTTCCATGCCTTATCTTCCGGATATATTCGCGCAAGGCAAAACGGATAACCGACCCCGCCACACAAGCCTATTATCCCTACCGTGCATCGATGTTTCTGATGCACCAATTAGGCTATCTCCGCCATGAACTCACGCCGCTCCAATATGCCACCCAAATAATCGACGTCGAACTTGGTACTTCTTTCGGAGCATTTGTGGCAACATATCTGAAAGTCAAATATGCACAGCAGGAACTTACCAACGAGGACAGTCAAAGAATTATGACCTTCTACCGCTCGTTTGAACAGGCAATCAAATCGAAAATCAAGTTCAAGAAACGCTTTTGCCGTTTCCTGAATATCTACAATACCCTTGAGTTTTTTACCAAACCAAGAGACTGATCAACAAAAAAATAATAATAAAAAATATCAATTATGAATAGAAAAACAGGAATACTGACCTCCGGAGGCGATGCTCCGGGAATGAACGCCGCAATTCGCGCCGTAACACGCGCCGGCATCAACAACGGATTTGAAATGTTTGGCGTCCGCAAAGGCTATACGGGGCTGATGGCAGGCGATATTTTCCGCCTCGAACCTCTCGATGTGAGCGGCGTTATTCAAAACGGCGGCACTTTTTTACAAACGTCGCGCAGCGAAGAATTTCGCACCGTTGCCGGACGTCGCCGCGCATACGAACAGTTGCATGAACGAGGTATCGACTCGCTGGTGGTTATCGGCGGCGACGGCTCGTTTACAGGAGCCAACCTGCTGTCGATGGAAACCGATATTAACGTTATCGGCATCCCGGGAACAATAGACAACGACCTCTACGGTACCGACTATACAATCGGTTACGACACGGCTCTCAATACCGTGGTGCAGGCAATCGACAAAATTAAGGACACCGCCAACTCGCACAATCGAGTGTTTTTTATAGAAGTGATGGGTCGCGACGCCGGCTTTATAGCCATGAACAGTTGCGTTGCCTGCGGAGCCGAAGTTGCCGTTATCCCCGAAGAAGACAATCAACTCGAAAAAGTCCGCAAACACCTTTCGACCCGCGACGACAAAAACCGCTCGACCATCATTATCGTAGCCGAAGGCTCGAAAGAAGGCGACGCCCGCACTGTTTCGGAACAGATTCAAAAGGATTTTCCCAATATCGATATCCGCCTGTCGATACTTGGACACATGCAGCGCGGCGGCTCGCCAAGCGCCAAAGACCGTATCGTGGCAAGTTACATGGGCATAGCAGCAATACAGGCGCTGCTCGACAACCAGAAAAGTATCATGATTGGCTGGAAAAACGAACAGCCCGTCCACGTCCCTCTCAGCAAAGTTGTGAAAATGAATAAACAGGTATCCCACGAAGAAGTCCTCTGCGCCGAATCTATCGGAACATTCCAAAATTGACAGACTTGCCCTGTTTTGTTTTTCCGATTTTGGATTTCTCCGAAACAGCAAAATTGCAGGCAACAAAAGAGCCGGTGAAAAATAAAACAGAATAGAAGACGTCAAAAAACAGAACGCAAATTAAAAAGCGACGAGAAAAAGGCATTGAAAAATAAAAAGAGATGAATATAACCAGTGAACAAGCACTGTATCTGTCAAATCTGCCTAAAAAGATCGCAGGCGAAGATGGATTATTGTCTAAAATAACAATCAATCAGAAATTCCCGTTTCAGGAACGATATGAATTGCTCTCCGAAACAGATGATGAATTTTCATTTTTGTGGAACATTCATCAAAGTGCAAAAGGAATGTTGCAAATCAGTTTGCATTTCCAGGAAAACGACAGTAAAACAGGACTTGTCAGGATTGACTATAACAGGGGGCATAAAAATCCTGAAACTATCAATCAGAATGTACCTGAAAAATTTCATCCGTATGTTGGAAAACAATTTTCAAATGTTGAGCATCACATTCATTATCATGTACAGGGCTATCC
>JAITIA010000208.1 GCA_031279695.1 Prevotellaceae bacterium
GGATGGATAAGTATTTCTTTAAACGGCAATGAACTTGTGAGGAAAACAATAGTTCTGGGCGCTCCCAGTTACAATGAAATCAGCGCTTCCAAGCAATATGAATCGATGGGCAGTTATCGGGCAACGGCGTCGCCGGTTTCCTCTTCTTGTGGAAGTTTTGATGCATACGATTGGTGGGTAGAACAGGGGTGGACGGTTGTTCAGCATCCCAACTCATCAAGTTTCATACCAATGAAAGATGTACGGATAACAAGTACGTCTTCATCATCTTCAACAGTTTTAAGAGTGAGAGCGCACAACGCCTGCGGTTGGAGCGGATGGCTGACAGTGAGCGCTCTCGATTATGTCTCCATTGCCTACCCCAATCCCGTTTCCGACGTTTTGAACATCGAAATCAGCGCAGTAGCCGACACTTTGCAAACCGCGCAAGCGTCGAAACAGCAAATTCCGATTTCGGACATCAAACTCTACAACCAGTCGGGAACGCTGGTGCGCAGCCTTTTGGCGACGGATACACATATACAGTTGAACGTTGCCGATTTGCCGGCAGGAATTTATTATCTGCATGTCGGCAAAAAGGGTAAAACGCCGGAAATAAAAACAATTATTGTAAGCAGATGACGGTGATAAATTAGCGTGTTTTTTTTCATATAACCCCGACAGAATCAATATTTTGGCGGGGTTTTATTTCTGCTCATTCTGTGAAATGAGTGTCAGATGTCAAACAATCCATACAAATTTCGTCCAAATCCGCATTTTGTGGAAAAGTTTGCAAAAACATCCCGCCAACAAGCCCTGTACAGCGCCTGAAATAAAATATTTATTATTGACAATCAGCAATTTATAAAATTTATGATTGCGGTTTGGAAAATTTTTTATACTTTTGCGACGTTTAATTTATGTTCGATCGATGAAATGTAAGGTTTTTTTACTGATGCTGTTACTATTCGCGGGGTGTTCCACTTCGCGCAATACCTTTTTCAATCGTAATTATCACGAATTGAACACCTACTATAATGTATATTTCAACGGACGGGAAAGCCTGAAACAGGCGTCGAAAAAAATTGAAGCCATTGAACCTCAAAATTTTGACGAAATATTGCCGGTTTTTGCTTTTCAATATCAGGAAGCTGCCGGAATGGTTGCCAGCGAAGCGCAACGGGCTGTGGATAAAGGAACAAAGGCTGTTTTGAAGCATTCGATTACCGCCAAACCCAAACGCAAAAAAAACATGACCCGAGAACAGCGCGAATTTTATAACAAAAAGGAATTTAACCGCTTTATCGACGACGCGCATCTCCTTACAGGTAAGGCGAATGTGCTGATACACGAATACGGGACGGCAACGGAAAAATTCGACTTCATTGCCTCCGAATATCCGAAGGAAACAAGTATCTACGAAACTCAGGTGTGGCAGGCTATTCTCCTGTCATACAGCGGAGAATATACCAAATCGCAAGATTTGCTCGTGTCGCTCACAAGGAGAAAGGACAGTCAGGCGCTGAAAAAAATTACCCCGCTGCTCAACGCCGCCTTCGCCGACCTGTATATCAAACAGAAAAAATATGCCGACGCAATTCCGTATCTCGAAAAAGCCCTGAAAAAAGCAAAGAAAAAAAATACCAAAATACGTTATAATTATATTCTTGGGCAACTTTACGGTGCACTGTCGAACAATTCAAAAGCAGCATTTCATTTTTCAAAAGTACTGAAACTCAACCCTCCATACTTCACAGCGTTCAGCGCCGAAATGGCAATGGCTCATACCTACGACCCAGCCACCCAAAAGGGAAATATCAGAAAAATGCTCGAAAAAGCCCTGAAAAATGAACAGAATCAGAAATATCACGACCAGATTTACTATGCCTTTGCCAAACTCGAAGAATCGGAAGGTCAGCAACAAAAGGCACTGGAATACTATCGCAAATCGATATCCGCAACCGGCATAAATACGCGACAAAAGGGACTGTCGTATATGGCGCTTGCCGCTCATTATAACGGACTTAACGATTATGTCAATACTTATGTCTGCTACGACAGCGCCGCAATTATGCTCGGACGCGAACATTCGCTCTACAAAGAAGCAGCGGACAATGCCACGCGCCTCCGCAAACTTGCCCTTAATCTCAAAACCGTTGAACGTGAGGACAGTTTGCAAAAACTTGCCAGCCTCTCCGATAATGAACTTAACGACGTGATAGACAAACAGATAAAACAGGCAGAAGAAAAACGTCAGAAAACAGAACAGGATAAGGCTAATCTCGATAAACTGCAATCCGACATCAATGCCGTTAAAGGTCAATGGTATTTCTACAACCCCGTTTCGGTAACGCTCGGACAAAAGGATTTTGCAATTAGATGGGGCGACAGAAAACTGGAAGACAATTGGCGGAGAGCAAATAAAGGTGTGCAAATGCATGAGTATGACGATTTTGAAACTTCCGACGAACTTGAACAGGACAATGTGGCTGCATCCGACAGTATCAACAGAGACGCCATCCTGGCAAATGTCCCAAAAACCGCTGAGGCACAATCCGTTTCCAACGATAAAATTGTCAGCGCCATGTTCAATATCGGCGAAGCTTTTCGCGATGACCTGAAACAGCCCGACAAGGCTGCCGACGCTTTTGAAAAACTTTTGCAAAGATTTCCGCAAAATACTCTTTTGCCCGACATTTATGTGGCGCTGTATGAGATATATACCCAAACTGGCGAAACCGCAAAAGCCGCATATTTCAAAAACCTGATGCTGCAAAACTACCCAAAATATCCCAAAGTGCTTGCCGCAACCGACCCCGGATATATCGGCAGAACGCTGGCGCAGGAAGCCGCCGAAGAAGCCGACTATTCAGCCGCGCTGGCGCTCTATTTGTCGAATCGCCTGCCCGAAACTTTCAGCGCCGCCGGCAACGGTCTGGCAAAATATCCGTCGGGAAGGCTCGTGCCGCAGTTTTCGCTGCTCAAAACCCTGTCGGCCAACTACAACAATGATATTGTTGCCTATCGCAACGCTTTGAAAGACATTATAGCCCGCTTTGAAAAAAACGAAGCGGCAAACTATGCAAAAACTATTCTGGAAAAACTTGGACAAGACGAACTTGCGTGGACAAATGCTCAGACCGAAACTCAAAAAACGGAAACCCCAAAAGCAGACGCCGACAAACCGAAACAGGAATATTCGACCGACGACGGCGCTCATTCCTTTGTTGTGGTTGTGGATGCCGGAATAAACACCAACAAACTGCGTTTCAATATATTGTCGTTTGCAGCTGACAAATTTCCCGACAATCGATACGACGAAGTGAAAATTATCGATTTTGCAGATAATAAAATGCTGATAATGTCCGGAATAAAGAACAAAAAGGATGCAATATTGTTCTACAAGGCAATAGCCGCAAACGATGAGGTTTTCAAAGATCTTTCCGCAAACGATTATGTCCATTTTGTTGCCCTCGATGCCAATCTGGAACAGATACGGAAAAATAGCTCGTTTATCGACTATATGGACTTCTTTTACAATACAATAGAGAATTGATATGAGATTGTCGCGTAAACAGACATGTTATTTCGAATAACGTTTTGTTGTCATTGTGTAACAGACAATTACATTAACAAAGGATTTTATATTTTGGTTCTACCGGGAATTGTGTAGAAACTGTTGTTTTCAATCAATTAGCGATACAAACCCCTTATTTCCCCAAGCGCCCTAAGTAGCCCTGATACACAAGGTAAATCGCCCTTATTTTCTCAGAGAAAATAATAAGGGAATAAGGGTGTTGTGGGACGCGATTAATAGCGTCTCTGCTAAGTCTCCCAGCCTGGAAGAGGCATCCCAGTCAAGAGTAACAGGGGCTGACGCACGGCTAAATCATCTATAACAATATTATTATGAAATGAACGTCATAGCAATCAAAAGTCCCGCAGGGACTTTACGGCTCAGCCTGTCAGCCGCCGCAGGCATTAATCATTAATCATTAACCAATAAAACAGTTAGAACGCACCCTATCCAAACTAAAATTCTCCGCCTGAAAAAGAGTTACATAAGAGGGCACCTTTGAAAATAAGGGTTATATGGATTTTCCATACCATTCCCATTAGAACCATGAAGTAAATCAATTTAGGTATCATGTACGATATTCATATAATTTTTTTGTTCTACGTCGGCACGGGCGGCGGAGTGCTCGGCGGAGAAATCTACAACATCGGCACGGGCGTTTGAGTGCTCGGCGGAGAAATCTACAGCGTCGGCACGGGCGTTTGAGTGCTCGGCGGAGGAAGATACAACGTCGGCACGGGGGTTTGAGTGCTCGGCGGAGAAATCTACAACGTCGGCACGGGCGTTTGAGTGCTCGGCGGAGAAATCTACAACGTCGGCACGGGCGGCGGAGTGCTCGGCGGAGGAAGCTACAGCGTCGGCACGGGCGTCCGAGTGCTTGGCGGAGGAAGCTACAGCGTCGGCACGGGCGTTTGAGTGCTCGGCGGAGGAATCTACAGCGTCGGCACGGGCGTCCGAGTGCTCGGCGGAGCAATCTACGGCGTCGGCACGGGCGGCGGAGGGCGTTTGAAGTCGCGGCGTGGCAGTCGCACCATTAATCACTAATCATTAATCACTAAAACAGAGGTTTTCAGGCGGATATCGGCAGACGAGCTTCCTATCATGAGTTCAAACTCGCCGGCTTCGGTTACTCGTTTCATTTCGATATTGATAAGCGACAGATGTTCGGGCGTCAGGGTCATTTCCACGCGCTTGGTTTCGCCGGCTTTGAGGGC
>JAITIA010000203.1 GCA_031279695.1 Prevotellaceae bacterium
AAGGTTATACCTTGTCCGCCCTATCCACGCAGGCTGTGCCTGCATCTTTGCTTTGCCAGCAGGCACAGCCTGCCAAAATAAACCGGACGAGGCACAGCCCCGTCCGAACAGCGACATCAATTGTTTTGATGCCGGATTGCGCCCTTTCAGGGCGTGATGTATGCATGGACGGATATTCACAGGGCGTTGCCCTTGTGCGGCGGCGCAATCTTCCGACCGGCAGAAAGTCCCGCAGGGACGGAACTTTCACAGTCTTTCAATCTCGTCGAGCCAGAGTTTGGACGAGGCGTCGCTGGGCATACGCCAGTCGCCACGCGGCGAAAGGTTTACCGAGCCGACTTTGGGCCCGTCGGGCAGGCAGGAGCGTTTAAACTGCTGTGCGAAAAAGCGGCGGTAGAACACCTTCATCCATTTCAGAATTATGTCTTTTGTATATTGGTTGCGAAATGCTCGCTCTGCCATGAAGCAGATTTTTGTGGGCGAGTAGCCATAGCGCAACATCCAGAACAGAAAAAAGTCGTGCAGTTCGTATGGACCAATCACGTCTTCGGTTTGTTGTGTCATTTCCTGTTCTTTGTTCACGGGCAGCAGTTCGGGCGAAATTGGTGTATCAATAATATCCAAAAGTATGTTCCTGTCCTGATACGGCAACCAATGGGACACGTGCATAACCAGCGCTTTGACCAATGTCTTTGGCACTCCCGAATTAACGCCATACATCGAAATATGGTCGCCGCCGTAGGTTGCCCAGCCCAGAGCCAGTTCCGACATATCGCCCGTGCCAACAACCAGTCCCTGACATTGGTTGGCAATGTCCATCAGTATTTGAGTACGTTCCCGTGCCTGAGCGTTTTCAAACGTCAGGTCAAACGTATCGGGATTGTGCTCTATATCCAGAAAATGGCGATTACAGGCTTTGACAATATTTATGGTTCGTTGTGTTATTCCCAACTGATACATCAGCGCATGGGCATTGCGGCGCGTGCGTTTGCCTGTTCCAAATCCGGGCATGGTTATTCCGATGATATTTTCACGCGAGATATTCAACCTGTCGCAGGTTCGGGCGCAGACTAAGAGTGCGAGGGTCGAGTCGAGCCCGCCCGACACCCCAATCACCAGTTTCTCGATACCGGTATGATGCATCCGTTTGGCAAGTCCAACAGTTTGTATCGAAAATATTTCGTCTAATATTTCGGGCTTGTTCGACACAAAGGGGAGGGGATTGATGTAGCGATTGACGGGCGTGCTGCTCTCCGTAAAGGAGAGCGGTATCAGGGTGTAACCGTTGTTGTTGCATGTTGCAAACGAGGTGTTTTTTGCGCGTTGCGACCTCAGCCTGTCGGTATCGATATCGGCAACAATCATCTGTCCGTTGGGCGAAAAGCGTTTGGCTTCGTCGAGCAGGCTGCCGTTTTCGTAAATCAGTGCGTTGCCGGCAAATACAAGGTCGGTGCTCGATTCCCCGCAGCCGGCGCCGGCATACACGTATCCGGCTATGCATCGTGCCGACTGCTGCTCTACCAAGGCTTTGCGATAGGCGTGTTTGCCGGTTATTTCGTTACTTGCCGACAGGTTGAACACTATCTCTGCGCCTGCCATGCAATGGTATGAACTTGGGGGAATTGGCGCCCAGAGGTCTTCGCAGATTTCGACGGCAAATTGCAGCCGGCTGTCGCCGACAATAAGGCGCGGCGTAAAGGGGTAGCAGGTTTCGTCGATACAGATACTGCTGGACGACAGTTCGGTGGCAGAGGCAAACCAGCGTTTTTCGTAGTATTCGTTATAGTTGGGCAGATATGTTTTTGGAACAAAACCCAGCAGGCGACCGCGTCCGAAAATAGCCGCCGTGTTGAACAGTTTCCCGTTCAACCTCACCGGCAACCCGACAATCGAGACAATCTTCAGATGAGCCGTTGTTTCCACCAGCCGCCACAGCTCCTTCATTGCGCTGTCGAGCAGCAGATCCTGAAAAAAGAGGTCGCCACACGAGTAGGCGGTAATCCCCAGTTCGGGGAAACAGACTATTTCCACGCCAGCCCTGTCGGCTTTTGCTATCATCTTCTTTATTTGGACGCTGTTGTACGCGCAATCGGCAACTCTCACATCGGGAATGGCTGCCGCCACTTTTATATATCCGTGATTCATTTTGATATTAACTGAATAATTGAATAATTGATTGATTGATTGATTAACTGAAATCTGAATTAATTAATCACTAATCACTAATCACTAATCACTGACCACTAACTTACTTGCGTTTACGTTTCCAATTTTTACCGTTTCGTGCCGGAGTGTTTTCGTCGGGTTTGGGCGACGAATTGTCGGCGTCGGGGTTAAATATCACAAAGTCGATATGTTTTTGCGAGAGGTCGGTATTCACCAATCTCACCCAAATTTTGTCGCCAAGAGTATAACTGAGCCCCGACGATTGCCCGACAATGCGGTAGTTATCTTCGTCGAAACAGTAATAATCGTCCTTCATCGACTTGACCGAAACCATGCCTTCTATTTTGTTTGATATAATTTCGACATATATTCCCCATTCCGTTACTCCCGAAATCAGACCTTCGTATATTTCTCCAATTTTATCCTGCATAAATTCTATCATCTTATATTTTATTGATGCACGCTCGGCGTCGGTGGCGCGTTGTTCCATTGCCGACGAGTGTTTGCACATCAGGTCGCAGTATTCAACGTCCGCCGATTTGCTACCGTCGAGGTATTTTGCCAGCAGGCGATGCACCATCATATCGGGATAGCGGCGTATTGGGGAGGTAAAATGAGTATAAAAGGGAAAAGCCAGCCCGTAGTGTCCAAGATTTTTGGTTGAATAGACGGCTTTTGCCATCGAGCGCACGGCTAAGGTTTCGATAAGATCGGCTTCGGGTTTGCCTCGCACTTCGTTGAGCACTTTGTTTACTTCTTTCGACAGGCGAGCGTCGTTATCAAGTTTAATCGAGTAGCCGAAGCGTTTGATAAAGTCGCCAAATTTGTTAAGTTTTTCGGGATTAGGTTTATCGTGCACACGGTAAACAAAGGTTTTGGGCTTTTGGGGCGATAGTTTTTTGTTCACAATTTCGGCGACCTTACGGTTTGCCAGCAGCATAAACTCTTCGACCAATTGGTTGCTTTCCTTCATCACCTTAAAATACACGTTCAGCGGTTTGCCCTTATCGTTTATTTCGAAGCGGGCTTCTTCGCGTTCAAAACTGATAGCGCCATCCTTAAAGCGTTTGTTACGGAGCAGTTGGGCAAGTTCGTTCAGTTTGAGAATCTCTTCGGCATAGTCGCCCGTTTGGGTTTCAATCACCTGCTGAGCCTCCTCGTAGGTAAAGCGACGTTTGGAAAGTATCACTGTTTTGCCAAACCATTCCTTGCGCACATTAGCCTTGCTATCGAGTTCAAAAACAGCCGAAAAGCAGAGTTTTTCTTCCTGCGGACGGAGCGAGCAGATAAAGTTCGATAATTTTTCGGGCAACATAGGTATAGTCCGGTCAACAAGATAGATTGAAGTTGCGCGATTTTCGGCTTCCTCGTTGATGGCGGTGTTGGGTTTAACATAGTGAGTAACATCGGCAATATGAATGCCCACCTCCCAGTTTCCGTTGTTCATCCGCCTAATAGAGAGCGCGTCGTCGAAATCCTTTGCGTCCTTTGGGTCGATGGTAAAGGTAGGATATTCGCGGAAATCCCTGCGTTTAGCGTATTCCGCGTCGGTAATGCGCGTAGAGATGCGGTTAGCCAGTTTTTCCAGATTGTCGGGATACGAATAAGGCAGGTCGAACTCCACGAGAATGGCATGCATTTCCACGTCGGCATTGCCCGCTTCGCCAAGCACATCCACAACTTTGCCTGTGGGGTTTTTCATCCCCTTTATCCAGCCCGATACGCTGACAACCACTTTTTGTCCGTTGCGGGCATTTTTGGTGCTCGACAGCGGGATAAAAATATCGTAAGGCATGTTTTTGCCTTCGGTAACCACAAAGGCATATTTTTCCGATATTTCGATTTTCCCCACAAACATTCGCTTCGACATTTCGATGATTTCAACCACTTCTCCCTCTCGGCGACCCGATTTTTTGTTGAAGATACGGACTTTTACCTTATCGCCATGAAAAGCCCTGTTCATATTATGTTCGGCAACAAACACATCTTCGGGGTCGCCTTCGCCGTCGGGCACAATGAAAGCCGAGCCATGACGGGTAACATCCACTGTTCCTGTCATAAAAGCGTCTTCCGGTTGTTTGAACACATATTTGCCGATTTCGGGCATTGCCAAAGTTCCGCGCACCACCAGCCCGTCGAGCGCCACCACCAGCGTCTCGTACATCGCCTCCTCGAGGTCGATTGCCGTCGCCACCTGTTTATAATTGTAAGCAACACCCGGATGCTTCGCAAAAACATTGATTACACTCTGCAAAAAATCGGGTTTACCCCGCTTTTTTGTCCTTACTTTCTGTTTCGATTTCTTAGACATTCTATTCATTTACACTTTATATAAAGAAGTTAAGCACATTCTTAACTCCCGATTACCTAACGATAACCGCCGCAAAAGTATGAAAATTTCCCGACAATACGATTTTTTTGATTTACGATTTGGGATTTTTGATTTACGATTTTTGTGATTGTTTGCGGCAATTGTCTGAACTGTGATTTTAGAATGATTGTATTGATTTTTGTGATTGTTTGCGGCGGCGACGTGCGGCGACGTTGTGCGACGATGTAGGGGCAGGGCGCGCCCTGCCCCTACGCCGACGAATGTGTTTGCCGGTCGGGATATTGCGGCGATGTAGAGACGCACGCCGTGCGTCTCCGCGAAGGAGATTGCGCCGCCGGCGGGGTTGTGTTTTTCGTTGTAGAGACGTTGCATGCAACGTCTCTACGGCATTCGTCTGAACTGTGATTTTAGAATGATTTGATTGATTTATATGATTGTTTGCGGCATTCGTCTGAACTGTGATTTTAGGGTGATTTGATATTCCTTCAACGACATTGTCAAAAACTTTCCCGACGGCTGCTGGCAACCCGTTGTAGTACTACAAAACTTTCCCAACGGCTGTTGGCAACTCGTTGTAGTACTACAAAACTTTCCCGACGGCTGCTGGCAACTCGTTGTAGTACTACAAAACTTTCCCAACGGCTGTCGGCAACTCGTTGTAGTACTACAAAACTTTCCCCACGGCTGCTGGCAACCCGTTGTAGTACTACAAAACTTTCCCAACGGCTGTCGGCAACCCGTTGTAGTACTACAAAACTTTCCCAACGGCTGTTGGCAACCCGTTGACATTGTCAAAAACTTCCCAGCGGCTGCTGGCAACCCGTTGACATTGTCAAAAACTTCCCGACGGCTGCTGGCAGTCCGTTGACATTGTCAAAAACTTCCCAGCGGCTGCCGGCAACCCGTTGACATTGTCAAAAACTTCCCAGCGGCTGCTGGCAACCCGTTGACATTGTCAAAAACTTCCCAGCGGCTGCTGGCAACCCGTTGTCGTACGACAATTCTTTCCCGCTGTTCGGACACACGTAGAGACGGGGCGCGCCCCGTCTCTACATTGCGACGCACAACACAGCCCGCAAACATTCTTCGCAGAGACGCACGCCGTGCGTCTCTACATCGCCGCCCGCCATCACAAAAATCATTCAAATCACCATAAAATCACAGTTCGGACAATCGTAGCAAACAATCACAAAAATCATTCAAATCACCATAAAATCACAGTTCGGACAGCGAAAAAGGGCGTGCCGCCTTGCGGCGGACGCCCTTTTGCTGATAATCGTCAGAAATCCTGTTATTCCGCTGTGCCGGTACCGCCGGGGGCAGTTGTCCACGCATTGATGCTGCCCGTAACCGATATTCCGGTGCGGGTAATGGTAATCGTGTAGGAGTATTCGCTGCCGACGACGAAGTTTGTGCCGGCAGGAACTTTCCATACAAATACGTCCGTGCCGATGGTGAACTCAACCGAAACGTCGCCGGTGTTGGCTACCGCAGCGGGCAACACGATGGCTTCGTACTTCACGCCGTTAGTTGCAGTGTAAGGCGTGATGGCTGCAGGAGTGCCGGAAGTAGCGCCCAACACACCTGTTTTCAAGTCGAAAGAGCTCTTCTGGTTCATATTTTGATATTTTTAAATTTGGTTCTACTGTGAATTGTGTGGAAAATCCATAAAACCGTTATTTCCAAAAGTTCCCTCAGTAGCCAATCTCCCACGACCCTTATTAATCCAATAAGGGTGAATATATGCTGACCGGAGGCTACCCAGTTGCCCGACGACTGCAATTCGCCGCTGCCCTTTACTATGTATATTCCCAGCGTTCCGACAAGGTTCTACCTTGTCGGAAATATCAAGACAGGTTTCACCTGTCATAATATTATACAGGTAAAACCTGTAAAGATACGAGAGACGAGGCACAGCCTCGTCTCAACAAGCGGCACAGCCTCGTCTCAACAAGGGTTGTTTTGTTTGGAAAATAAGGTAAAAATGAGGTTTGTTTGCATCGCCAATTGTTTGAACTGTGATTTTTGCAAGATTTTCGGCTGGCGCAGATAATCGTCCCAAATAAAGAGTTCTAAAAATCACTTTTCTACCGAACCTTTAATATTTAATACAATTCTACCACCTTCCGTATTGCAGTGAACTGTAACGGTTTTGTGAAAAAACTCCCGTTTTTCGGGCCTTATTTTTACTTTTATTTCCGTTGTTTTGCCAGCCGCCACCGGCTCTTTTTCCCACTCCGGCACGGTGCAGCCGCACGAACTTTCTACCATAATAACAGCCAGCGGGTTGCCGCCAGTATTCTTCAACCTGAAAACCGCCTCCGAAGTTTTGCCTGTTTGCAAATCTTTTATTACTATTTCCGTCTGCTCTGCCTCAATGGTGGTTAAAGGCTGCTGTTCAGCAGGTTTGCCGGTGATAATTTCTTTGTACAGTTCCCAAATGTGGGGGTTGCGGGTAGGGTTGCCAATTGCCAGAATTTTGTTGTTTTGGTCTAACAAAAAACATTGAAACATCGGATTGTCAGGCAGTTTATTCGTGTTATACAGCAAGTTGGCAGTATCAATAAATACCGGATAATTAAATTTTGTTGACTTCAAGTCGAGTAACAACGTCCTTTCTGTTTTTGGATGAATGTAAAACAGAAAATCCGCTTTAGAACCAATATCTTCAATATGAGATTTCCATTCCAACAAGCGCAAACTGCATTGTGTACAGCCCAAAGAATCAGAATAAAACAGTATTTTATATTGATTGGAGGGGATAAACAAACTATCATTTGCCGAAAGACAAAAAGGCTTAATGTCGGGAAACACAATTGTTTTTCCTGTCCATTCTCTGATTATTTGCATTGTTTTACGAGTTTTTCCGGATTGGCAGGACATTATGCCCAACACTGCA
>JAITIA010000061.1 GCA_031279695.1 Prevotellaceae bacterium
AACCGCCCACGCCGGACCCACAAAACTACGCCCCCCCAAACCAAAACGAGTGCCCCCCACCAAAAACCTCCTGCGCCGCCCCAAAAAACGACTGCGCCGCACGAAAAAACGACTGCGCCGCACGAAAAAACGACTGCGCCGCACGAAAAAATGACTGCGCCGCACGAAAAAACGACTGCGCCGCACGAAAAAACGACTGCGCCGCGATACGTCCCGATAAGGACGGAATGTAAAAATCGTCGATTTTGCCGGCATCGTCCCTGACGGGACGACGCTGGTATGGGTTGTGCGAGCGAGACGTGTCCGTAAGCTAAAGCATACGTTTATGATATATAAACTCCGCTTTTCGAGCCTTGTGCGCCTTGCAAAAGCGAATTATTGGCAATCCTCCGCAAGAATTTTGCAGAAAAATTTTGCAAAAAAGATACATAATGAATACCTTTGAACTGTCGATTTAAGATAAAAATACTTTATTGACAATGATTTAAATTAAAAATAAATAATAAAATTCGGAATATGACAGTAATTAATCAGGTAAAATCCTATTTTTTAATATCCGTTGGACTTTTTCTGTATGCCTTTGCATGGAAAGCCTTTCTGGTGCCCAACGAAATTACCGGCGGAGGCGTTGCCGGTATCGCCACCGTCTTTTATTTTGTTTCGGGCGAAACGGTATCGACAGGAATTACGATACTGGCAATCAATATTGTACTGCTGATAATTGCCTTCTATACTTTGGGCAAAAATTTTGGCGCAAAAACCATTTACGGAGTTCTGTTTCTGTCGTTGATGTTTTCGTTTCTCGATGTTCCCGACTTCATAGCCAGCCAGTTCAACGAAAGCGACAAACTGATATGCGCCATTATTGGCGGCATTATCAGCGGCGTGGGCATTGTGATTGCGCTCATCCAGGGCGGCAGCGCCGGCGGAACAGATATTGTGGTGATGATTCTGACCAAATATCGAAATATCAGTCCGGGAAAAGTTTATCTCTATTGTGATATTTTTATCATCGGCTCGTCGTATTTCATCAACGGCGATCTTCGCACAATCATATATGGATATGTGATGATGGGCGTATTTTCATATACCGTTGATTTACTGCTGTCGGGCAACAGACAGTCGGTGCAGATATTCATCTTTTCCCGTAAATATCAGGAAATAGCCGATTCGGTGCTTTCTATCAAAAAACGGGGCGTAACCGCCATCGACGCCACCGGCTGGTACACCAAAGAGCCAAACAAAATGTTGATGATTCTCGTCCGCAAACACGAATTGAACGATATTTACAGAATAGTTAAAGCTATCGACCCAGACGCCTTATTATCAATAGCTAACGTCATGGGAGTATATGGAAAAGGTTTCGATATTATGAAAAATCCGGGAAAAAAATCGAAAATAAAATTACAACCGATGCAACGAAATTGAAACAATATGCATCTAATAGAAACGAATACTGAACGTATGGACGAGCAATTGATAAGTAGATGTTTGAAAAACGATAGGCGCGCTCAACAGCAGTTGTATGACAAATATGCACCAACTATGATGACCGTGTGCCTGCGATACGTTAAAGATAAACAGGTTGCTCAGGATATTTTGCAGGACGGATTTGTGAAAATGTTTGCAAAAATCCACACATACTCAGGCTTGGGTTCTTTTACAGGATGGATGAAAAAAATTTTTGTCAATACCGCTCTGGAGTTTTTGCGGCAAAACGACGTCTTAAAATATGGTACAAACATCGACGACGCATACGATCTCGCCAATAAAGAGGAAACAATTGTCGAAAAAATCTCGGCAGACGAATTGATGAAATGTATAACAGAACTTCCCGACGGATTTCGTACAGTGTTCAACATGTTTGCAATAGAAGGCTATTCACATGCCGAAATCGCAGAAAAACTCGGAATACAGGAAGGAACATCAAGATCGCAATATGCAAGAGCAAGAATAATTTTGCAACAGAAAATTTTAAAATTAATGTAAATGGCTGATAAATTTAAAAATAACTTTGAAGAGTGTATCCGCAGGAAACTCGAAAATCACACAAGCCCCGTGCCTGCCGGCGCCTGGACTTCGATAGCAAAGTCATTGAAAAGAAGACAGAGAATCAGATACTTCTATCTGACGGCTGCCAGCGTTGCCGCCGCCGGAGTAATGTTTCTGACCACACGCAATCTGCCGGATTCCAATACGAATACTCCTCAAAATCAAATACCTTCCGTTTCCGATATATCAAACGACAGCGTAAAACAGCAGGCAAACAAAATGCCTGAAATACAGTCTCAAACCGAAAAAACGGATGAAACGGAAAAAACAAAAAACCTGCCGCAAGTTGCTCGACAGCAAGGCAAACAGCAAACGCCGCCCGACAAAAAACACAGCTCAAATGCGGCAACCGCTGTCTCCGTTGAGGCAACATACAACCCCGAAGACAATACTCTGACAACAAAAGTTGTTCAAACACAGGATATCGACAAAAACCCCCTGCAAAACAAGAGGCTGCAAATTGCGCCTTCCGATATTTCCGGTTTGAAAACGCTTGGAATGCGGGAGGGAGAAATGCGCAAAAATAACAGTCCGGATAATTTCACAAAAACCGACAACAGGGTGAACACCAGAGAGAAACTCGACTTGCCCGACTTGAAATCTGCCACAAACTGGACTGTATCGATGAATTTTAGCGCCGGAAATTATCAAAATATCGGAACAAAAAATTCGGATATGATACCTCCCTCTCCTATTCTGGCTCATGGCAACGAAAAAGAATATATAAGAGATGCTTACAAAAACGAAATTTCGATTCCCGACAATGTCGAGTCGCAGTACGGAATGCCGCTGTCGGGTAAACTGTCGATACGCAAAAGTCTGAATTACAGATGGGCAGTCGAATCGGGAATAAACTATACCTATCTTTCAACAAAATACAAATGGAGCAGGAACGAAGCCCGACAGCAACTTCATTATCTTGGAATACCCGTTAATGTGGTTTACAGCGCCATATCACGACCGTCATGGGGACTGTACCTGTCGGCAGGCGGCGCAGTTGAAAAAGGCGTTTATGCCACAATCAAACGCAACGACAATATCAATTCCCCTGTAAAAATGAAGGGCTTCCAATATGCCGCAAATGCCGCATTCGGTCTGACTTACAAACTGTATCGAAATATCGGACTGTTCTTTGAACCGCAAATTGGCTACTATTTTAACAATAATCAGCCCGAAAGCATACGGACAACTTCTCCTCTGTCGTTCAGTCTGGGTATCGGGCTAAGATACAACTTGTATTGACGATTTTTGATTTTTGATTTTTGATTTACGATTTACGATTTACGATTTTTGATTTTTGATTGTGAAGATATAATTTGTATTGATTGTGAAACCGTTGGCTGGTTTTATAAATCGTCGTAATCGGGAAGATTTTGCAGAAAAAGATAGCAATTATCGTCGGGAGCATATTTGCAGAAAAAATGAGCATTGCCATTGGTTACAACCAGATACGGGACTTTCAGTCGAAGATTGTATCGAGCCAGCTGGTCGAAAACCGACTGTGTGATTTTGACTTGCTCAGCCTTGCATTCGACCGCCATAACGGGCTGTCCGCTACGGTTGTGCACCACAATGTCGCTGCGTTTCGACAGTCCGTTCAATTCGAGATGCATCTCGACGCGAATCAGGCTTTTGGGCGTTTTTTTTATCCGTATCAGATATTGCAGAAAATTCTGTCGCACCCATTCTTCGGGCGTCAGGGCGACATATTTTTTGCGCACTTCGTCGAAAATTATTTTTCCCTTTTCCGACTCTCTTATACGGTGTTCAAATTCAGGCAAATTCATTCCGTAATGGCTGTGTCGTTGAGCGGCGTCTGTTGGGTTATCGCAATAAAAACACGAACAAGCGTAACGAGATCTTTTTCGCAGTATGTAACAATCCTTTCGAGGTTATCTTCCTCATAATAAACCTTTGCCACCATACTGCCGTCGATATCGTCCTTTGGCGAAGGAATGCCAAAAATTTCTGCCAGCAAAGCCAGCGCACAATAGTGTTTACCATCGCCAAACTTCCACAGTTCCATAGTATCGACAAAGGGCGTTTCCCATGGTTTCATGCCCTGAACGTTGAGCGCCACAGGCAGGCTCAAGTTGTTGATAAGTATGCGGCGAGCCAGATACGGAAAATCGAACTCCTTTCCATTGTGTGCGCACAGCTTGACGTTTCTCCGGCTGTTGGCGAACTTGTTGAGCATTGCAATAAAATTTTCGAGCAAAATTTTCTCGTCTCCATAGAACGATTTCACATGCAGCCTGTTCGACAAATCGATAACCCCACAACTGATGCATACAATTTTCCCAAACTCAGCCCAGATACCGGCTTTGTGGTAAAAATCTCCGGCGCTTTCGTCGTTTTTTCGCTGATAGGCAGTCTTTTTGTCCCACAGCAGTTGCATTGTGTCCGACAGACCGTCGAAATCCCGACACTGCGGAACGGTTTCTATATCAAGAAACAGATAATTTTGTATATTTATGGGTTGCATAATGTCATTTTATTCATATTTCTTTTCATTCGCAAATCAAATAATCGCAAATCGTAAATTATTGAGAAATAAATCGATATACAATATTTCCTTTTTGAAGTCCGGGTGTATCGGCGGGGGAAAAACGGGCTTCCTTAGCGGCTTGCAGGGCGGCGTCGCGCAGGCATTCGTCCTTGCTCGATGTGGCATTATTGACGCTGGTATTGACCACATAACCAAGTTTATCGACTTCTATCAGCACCATCACATCGCCTCCGTTGAGACATTTGTATGCGGGAACGGGTATCGGCGGCAATGCTACCCGCCCGTCCAGCCAGTACGACAGTACGGAGGGTCCGCGGTATGCCTGACCCGATTGCGTTGTTTCGTCGGTTGCTGTCGGAACGTCATCAACGCCGCTTTTTGCGAGGCGATTTTCCTGTTTCTGACGCTCTTTATCCTGTTTTTCTTTCAGAGTGGATGTGTTTACCGTTGAAAAAAACGAGACGTTCTCGCCTCCGCGCCCCGATTTGCTGCCCGAAACTGCCATATTTGCCGCGATATTCGGAATTTTCATGTCTTTCAGCATCTCATCGAGTTCTTTACGGATGCGTTCCGCTTCTTCTTTCGACATTTCTTCGGTTTTGTCGTTTTCAACGGGCAGCATTACAATTTCGGCAACAAATCTTTTTGGCGATATCTGTCTGATTTTGTGTACCGCCATAACCAAAAAAACCATCAAATGGAGTATCAGAGTGATATACAGCCCGATAAGATTGTCGCGTATCCACTGCCTGAAACTGCGGCGTTCGTTGAAAATGGCGTCAAACTTTTCGTGATTCACAGTATGTTGCGGAGTATCCATCGTACAGGGTTGAATAACAATAGTGAAACAATTATTCCAAAGGTATTGCCAGCCAAATCGAACAAGTCGAAAGTGCGCCCGATTTTGTCCTGAATCAATTCTATCGACACTCCTAAACAGAAGGCTATCAGAAAACTGTAGATATAAGCCTTGCCCAAAGTTCTGCTGTACTGACGGGAAAATCCCGACATCAAAAAGAGCGTAAAGATAAAATAGAGCAGAAAATGAACGAGTTTATCGAAATATGGTATTTTCGCGAACAGGGTCGCAAAAAAACCTGAGCCGGGAATGTCTTTTTCGGGCATCAAACAGCCAACAGCAATGATTACAAGCCAGATTATTGCCCTCCAATGATACTTTAATATTTTTAAAATCATTTATACAAATTGTTGCATTTTAATTCATTGATACCAATCACATGTATCTTTTTCATCTAAATTTTTCTTATTTTCCGGCTGCAAAAGTATAAAATAATTTTTGATTGACGATTTTTGATTGACGATTTTTGATTGACGATTTTTGATTGACGATTTTTGATTGATTGAAAAAAAGATTGAGGCGCTATTGATAAAATCATGTACAAAGTCCTTATTCCAAGCCTCCATAGTGCCTCAGTCGGCATATATTTATCCTTATTAAAATGGTTAATTCGTAATTTTCTCAAACACTTCAATTTCAATCAATCTCGTGTCGCCGTGGGTTACGAGGCGGACGCGGTTGGTGCGGAAGGGGAGAAAATGACCTGTGTATGTGCATTGTGCGTTTTTTGTGTCGGAGGCGAGGGTTGTCCATTCGGAGCCGTTCCACGCCTGAAACTCAAACTGTTTTGCCTCGTAGCCCGATTGCGACCAGCCCTGACTGTTGCCTGTTGTGATGCACACGCCGTGCAAAAAGCAGGTTTTTTCGAGGTCTATTTCAATCCAGTGAGCGCCTTCGCCCTGCGCCACCCAACGGTTGCCGTCAATTTTGCCGTCGATGGCGTTTTTGCCTTGCTCGGCGGGGACGTTGTTGCGCACATCGCTCACACGCACACGTTTACAGCGAGCGCGTACCGTTAGTTTTGTGCGCCAAAACATTTGAAAATTTTCCGCCATAAAGAACCATGCGCCTGTTTGCTTTGCCGTTCTGTTGTCGAGCCGGAAAAGAGCCTGCGAAGGAGCGCTCCACGACAGCGTTGTGTCGGTTGCACGCTGTGTGCCAAGCGATTTCCAGCCATCCTGTTTCCAAAGCCACAGTTCGTAGTAGTCGCCGGCATGTATTTTGCCCGTGTCGCTTGCTATGCTGGGCGTCATTTTGTAGAAAACGAGCAAAGTATCAGGAGAATCGGGGTCGAAAAGCCGCATTCGTCCGCCGTTGTCGAGCCAGAAAGGGTCGCCGGCGGCTGTTTGCCTGCCATTGGCGTAATACACAGGCTTATAGATGATATTTTTGCCGATACTGGGGAATTTGGCGCTGTCGCCTTTGGCTTTTGCCCAAGCCATCGGAACCCATTCAAGCCCGTGTTCCATAGCCAGATAAACATAGCCGGTGGGCGTTTGGGCAGAATATTTCAGATGCACAGCGGCAGAATCGACGCTGTGATGTTCGGCGGTAACATCTTCGAGATTAGCATGATCCCGCAATAAGGGCGGAATATTTTCGTCGGCGGTCAAAATTTTCTTCTTATTGGCAAAAGTTTGCCGGTAAGCCTTGGCTTTCAGCAAGGTATTGCCTTGATGTGTTTTTTCGGGATTGCTGTCGGCGCCCATGAACGAAATATGGTTGCCGAGGCTGTCGCGCACTGTGTTCCAAGCATGTCCGCTGGGAGCAAACACCCATTTGGGCGTCGATTCTTTGGTTACCGGCACGCCGTGCGCCCGCAGTGCAAAAATTGCCAGCGCCGC
>JAITIA010000108.1 GCA_031279695.1 Prevotellaceae bacterium
GTAGCGCCAAGAAACAAAAGTAAAATCGAATTAAAGTAAAAGATTATGGAAAGTAAAGATTTCATACTTGGTAATATCAAGAAAAACATCAAGAAGTCGTACGAAATGCCCGATATTGAAGGTTTTAAGGGAATCAAATACCCCGACAAACTGAAACAGTTTATCGAAATAAGCAAGGGCGTGGGAGGCAATGCGGTTGTTTTGCAGAATGGTGAAAACCTGAACGATGTAATTAAAAAACTGTATCCCGAAGCGAAGAACATCGCATCGAACCTTCCACAAATCACGATAGCTAACCTCAGTCCCGACAAAATCAGCGATCCGAACGAACTCAACGGGGTTGACCTTGGCATTGTCGCCGGCGAATTAGGCGTTGCCGAAAACGGTTGCGTGTGGATACCGCAAAACGTGAAGTACAAAGCGATTTACTTCGTGTCGGAATATTTGGTGATAGTCCTCGACAAGAACAAAATTGTGAACAACATGCACGAAGCCTACGCTAAAATCAAATTCAGCGAAAAATACGGCTTCGGAGTGTTTATCTCAGGACCATCGAAAACTGCCGACATCGAACAGTCGTTAGTTATGGGAGCGCATGGTGCAAAAGGCGTTACGGTTGTACTTTTTTAGGGGGGTAATGCCTGACGGTGGAGGATAGACTGAGTAATCCAAGTCTCCTGAAGGACTGGATGTGAAAATTGTCGATTTTGCCGGCGCCGTCCCTGTTGGACTTTCTTGCTAATATATTTATCGCCCAACGGTTAAAACAGCAGGTAGATAAAATATCGTAATATTACAAACTACCGTCAAGTATTGCAGGAAATATTCGGTAGAATTACAAAATACCGTCAAGTATTGCATAAAATATTCCGTAGTTTTAAAAACGACTGTCAAGTATTGCAGAAAATATTCCGTAGTATTACAAACGACTGTCAAGTATTGCAGAAAACATATCGTAATGCTACAAATGAAGATAAAATTATGCAGAAAGCGTACCGTATATATGCGGCACACTTTCTGCATAACTTGCAACTATGCCGTAATACTGCGAGCCAATACAATACTGTATTGTTAAATCGCTGGTATATATACGGAATTATCTATTGTTGAATTTAATTGATGAAGGCAGATTTGCGTACCACAGTTACGTTATTTAAATTTCAGAATTATACCTGTTACTTTTAACAGTATGGCTGTGTAGAAAAGTATTTGTTGGAGTACGGGTATCGGTATAATTGTCTTAAAAAGCATAGAGATAAGCATCAATCCTACTCCTGTTAGAATAAAATATAGACCGACGTCTAACTTGAAGCCGTTAGCGCGAATTACAGACAGCAAAAACAGCGTTTTACATGTTATTGCTATGCCAAGAAAGATATAAAACATAATGTTGGGCATGTTTAGAATCCACTTGCCGGTGAACGACAGTAACATGAATGTCAGTCCTGAGTATAGAAGCGGTCGTTTGTATTTTTGTTTCATTGTTTCGGTGGTTTATGGCTTTTGTACGACAGTATGTGTATTGTTACGCAAATTGCTGTTACTGCCAGTATGCATCGCACCAACAGTTTATCGACAATGATTGCCGACAGTATGATGCTTGTCCACATAAGGCTGATGGCGTATATCTTGACGCGGACAGGAATGACACGGTCTTCCATAAAGCTGCGGATATATGTTCCAAAGACTTTGTGATTGAGTAGCCATTGATGCAGTCGTCGTGAGCTGCGTGCAAACAGGGCGGCAGCCAGCAGTAGCAGTGGGGTTGTAGGGAGTAGAGGCAGGAATATTCCTATAATTCCAAGGCTCATACTGATGATTCCCGCTGTTATAAGAAGGTATTTTATGATTCGCATTATCCCGTAATAAGTTCTATCATTTCCGCAATTGAGAGGCTGGCTGACCGGTCGCTGCCTTCGAGCAACGATTCGGCAAGGTCGCGTTTCGTTTCATGTAACTGTATTATTTTTTCTTCGATTGTATTCTCGGCAACAAATCGATATATGGTTACCGGACGTGTTTGCCCGATGCGGTGCGCACGGTCGGACGCCTGGTCTTCGATGGCGGGATTCCACCACGGGTCGAGATGTATAACGTAATCGGCAGCCGTCAGATTCAGTCCCAGTCCGCCTGCTTTGAGGCTGATAAGAAACAGAGCGCCTTCTCCATCCTGAAAAGCCTTTACGCGGCGTTCGCGATCCTGCTGGCTGGTTGAGCCATCGAGATACTGATAACTGATTGACTTGGCTATGACAGCCGTGCGGACAAGATTGAGGTAGGCAACAAACTGACTGAACACTATGGCACGATGGTTGTTCTCTTTCAATTCTTCGATTATCTGAATAAATGCTGCAAGTTTCGATGACGTGATGTGCCGCGCGGAGGGATCGACCAGCAAGGGGCTGCAGCAGGCTTGTCGCAGGCGGGTAATCTCGGCTAACACACGTATGTTGTTTGTTTGGTCGGTTGAATTTTTAATAAGTTCTATGGCGTTGCGACGCAAAGCCTCGTAGAATGCGCGTTCCTGTTCGGACAGAGTGATTTTTTTTACTATCTCGGTCTTTGGAGGGAGTTCGCTCAGCACGGTTGCCTTCGTTCGGCGCAGTATGAACGGGGTTATCAGCTGTTTGAGCCTTTTCCGCGTCATTTCGTCATCATTTCGTATAAATGTTGCTCCAAAATGTTCGATACTTCCCAGCAGTCCGGGGTTAAGAAAGTTAAAGATGTTCCATATTTCACTAAGGCGATTTTGTATGGGAGTTCCTGTCAAAGCCATACGGAAACTGGCTTGCAGGTTCATTGTTGCCTTTGATGTTTTGGTAGCGAAATTTTTTATTGTGTGCGCCTCGTCGAGAACTATGGTTGCAAAGTGATAACTTGCAAGTAGTTGTTCTTCCGATTGTAGAAGTCCGTAGGAAGTAATAAGAATATCGCCTGCCTTCAATTCAGCAACTGTTTGAGCGCGGTTTGTGTTAGCCAGTGTTTTGATGCTGAGATCAGGCGTAAAGCGTGCGGCTTCGTTGATCCAGTTGCCAACAACGGAAACGGGGCATACAACTAATGCTGCGCCGCAGTTGGAGCGATGCAGCAGCAGTGTGAGTGTCTGTACTGTTTTACCCAAGCCCATATCGTCGGCAAGGCAGGCGCCGCAATCAAGGTCTGCCAGACGAGCCATCCACCGAAAGCCTTCCTCCTGATATGTGCGCAGTTCGGTTTGCAGAGTATTGGGTATTGTTGCATCAACGGTGGCGGCGTTTCGCAAACGTTCGGTAAATTCATACCAGATACTGTCGCCATGCAGGTTTTCAATCTTGTCGAAAAATTCGCTCAGAGCCACCGATGCGAATCTGTTCACACGCACAACCTGTTTATCATTAGCGCTGAACACACGCAGTTCGTCGAGTTTGTTTTTAAGTTCGTGGCTAAGCATCAGAAATTCTCCTCTCGACAACTCGATGAATCTGCCGTGAGAGCGGTCGTTTTTCAACAGTAAATCCATGATTGATACAACCAGATTTTCATCGACTTTAAGTTCGCCTTGCAGTTCAAACCAGTTTGACGAGCTGCGAACCTCGATATTCAAACCGCTGAAACCGGCAGCGCCGCGCAGTTTCAGGCGTTCACCTTCGGGCCACTCTATCACGCAGATATCGGTATGCTGATTAAGTACGTGCAAAAGGTCAAGTGCATACTGTGTATTATCCAGCGAAATCAGCCCGTCGGGAGAAATATTAATGCCTTCTATTGCCTGAATATCTTGCATCAGCATTTGCTCATATTCCTTTTCGCATTCAAAATTACGTTCCACCTGCAATCGCACTTCATTATCATTATAAATTAACACACGACCGCCGTTTGCAGGCTTGCAGTATGGCGGCGTAGTGCCAAATGGTTTGCAAAACAGTTCTGCTTTCAACTTGTTGCCAAAGGGTAATAGTTGCACGCGGATGCGCGAATCGGTTTCAACTATGCGCATATTAATATCGTCGCCGCCCGAATGCATAATATCGGAGTGAACCTCCACGCCTTCGGATGCGAGGTAGCCAAGCAACTCGAGCAGGCGATCTCTTCGTTTTTCGGGTATTTCTATTGTATTATCATTTATCACTTCGATAATCTTGCGCTGACTGTCGGTGATATTGATTATACGGTAGCGCGTATTGGTTTCTTTTTTGATTGCAGTATGCATTTCAATCTCACGCTTGTCGGTGATTTCCGATTCGACGACGTATTTATCGTCCCGCAGCATTACGCTTATCTGCGGACGAGCGCTGACGAAGTCCACCGGCACGTTGACAGTCCCTTCCAGCATAATGTTCTGGTTGCCGATAAGCGCCAGAAAGGTTTTACCCGAAGGTCGATAGACGCTGTACGAATGTTCGAGCGTCGAAGCAATCAGTCGGTCGTTGGCAGTCATTGCGTCGAGTTTGCCTTCATAGAATGTTTTCATGGCTATATTTCGTCCCGACGACCAGCCGCTGTACTCGCTGCGGGTTTGCAGCACCGGTTGTATCGACAGATATTTATGATTGAAGAAGTAGGCAATTCGCGTGGCTACTTCCCATTTTGTTGATTTCCGTTTCGGATTGAGTTCAAGCAATATATTCAGCGCCTTCTCCCAATTGTCCAAATAACGGATGCGCGACATCATTGGCGGGTGGAAGGCACGCGCGGCGACCTGCGCATAGAGTTCTTTACCGGCGTCGGGCGCAATGGTTTTCAACGCCCATGCAGCCTCGTTTGCCAGCACTGTGTAGCCCGAGTTCAGGGCTTTGGTGATTGCCGCTTTCAGTATGTCGATATGCTCATCGGTAAGCATTTGCACATGACACAGACCGTGAACAAGGAGAATATAGAGCGAGGTCATCGGGTCGGATAGGGGAATACGTTTGACACTGTCTTCAAGCACATATTTCAGACGTTCTTTATCGTGCACCATATATCGAACAACAGCATCGAACATGTCAATTGATTTTGGAATGGCACTTCTGTTTTTTATTTCGCAGATTTTCCTGCATACGGCAAGGATTTTGTCCGGCTCGATGCACATAAGCGCAGTGAGGTATATATATGCAGCATCGTATTCGGCAGGCAGCAACATCAACTTGTTCTGCTGTCGCAGCATTCGCAGGTCTTTGTCGAAGAAGAGAACCGCCTCGTTCATGTGTCCCTCCAAGGCAGATTCAATTGCCTTATATCGAAAACTTTGGCTGGCGTCAGACAGCAGATGAAATTCCGACAGATCACCGCGAAACAATATATTCCGTACTCTGGCGGTCTGTCGTATATTCCGTATGATTACCGATACGTCGTTCAGATTGTTAACAAACTCAATGAAAGTCGATAGCGGGTTGAGTTGCTTGATACATTCGCCCATGCGCGTATTGAGGGTAGATTCGAGAACATTCCCCGATATACGTTTCAGAACATGCTGATACTGCGGGTCATCGAGCAGAAAGTTGTATATGTCGTATTTCTGACGCAGTGTGATCTTCTTTTCAGCATCGGCATACTGTTTGTCGCTGCCAAAAAGCAGGCAGAAAAGCGCCTGTCGAAATGCCTTGTACACTTCGTTTTGCTGAAAATAGAAAGAGTAGGCAACATAAGCCCGTATATTTTTGTCGATATAGTTCATTACTTCGACATAATTGCCAAGTTTGGGATAGAGCCATACCATAAACTGAACATTCATTGAATAGTTTGTAGCAGAGGGCATAGTGAGAAATTTGTGAGTGGCGGAGTCGAGCATGAACTGTTTAATTTCGCTGTATTGCGCCGGATAAAATTTCTGTATCACTGCACCGATTTCGTATGTTGTAAAATTTCCGAGCAGGGCTGCAATATTCGTTATATTCTTACGGTTATCGCTTAACGATGCGTAATTTTTAATCAAAGAATCAATCATAATTATACGATAAATATTAAAAAAATCAAGCCGCAAAAGTAGTAATTTATTTTTGAAGTGTGGACGAAAGTGCATATTATGCTGATGACGCGGATTTTCTCGGATAAAAAACATGTGTTTGATTTATTATCGAACAGGAAAAAATGGTTGAAAAAAAGATTGAGATGCTATTGATTTATGCAGAAAACTCCGCTATGTCCCAAAGTCCCGCAGGATTTTGTCGCCGCAATCAATCCTGTCAATCTTTAAAATCTTAATAAAATCACAGTTCAGACAAATGCCGCAAACACACGTAGAGACGGGGCGCGCCCCGTCTCTACAATGCGACACACAACCGGCGGCGCAAACATCCAACCGGCAAACCAACCTCATTTCCACCTCATTCAACAAACAGAACAACCTCAGTAGCACCGGACAAAAATCATCACTCAAAAAAACCTTCAATTTACATGATTTTTGACAGAAAAACAGCAATTGCCACGATTTGCAAGCCTCGATTGCGGTAATTTATATACAAAATATGAAATAGATGAAAAAAACTGTATTTATGGCTATTGATACTGTTTTTCGAGATATTTTAACAAAAAATTTTGAGGTTGCAAGTATAAAAAATTGGAAAATTTAAATATATACCATATCTTTGCGCCTTCAAAAAAAACAGAAACCCTAATGTTTCCGTTTTGTAGAATTAATTAAAATGATGCATGATTAAAACGTTGAGAATAATAGTTTTACTTGCGTTAACAATGATTGTTTTTGCTCAAACATCAGAAGCGCAACAAACAGGCAATTTGCCGGAACGTGAACAGTGGTTTGCGGATTTGGGATTTGGAATGTTTATCCATTGGAGTTTTGATTCCCAACTTGGCGCCGTTATCAGCCATTCGATGGCGGGCGCTTCGCAGGACTATTTGCAACGCTTTGTTAATGATTTGCCTACAACGTTCAATCCACGCAAATTTTATCCCGACGATTGGGCGACGCTGGCAAAACTCGCCGGCATGAAATATGTGGTTTTCACGGCTAAACATCATTCGGGCTTCTGTATGTGGCACACCAAAACCACAAAATTTGGCATTGCAAATACTCCCTTCAAACGCGATATTCTGAAGGAAATTATCGAGGCTTTCCGCAAACAGAACATTGCTATCGGTATCTATTTTTCGCCCGAAGATTTTTATTATTTATATAAAAACAATATCCCTGTCGGACGCTTGCAGCACGAACTTCATTATCCTGTAAATAATAAAGGATTAATGGATTACGACAAGGCGCAGGTCAAAGAACTGCTGACACAGTATGGCAAAATCGATATCTTCTTTTTCGACGGACCCGCCGAAGGACTTAAGGAATATGCTTGGCAGTTAGAGCCTTCGATTGTTGTTACGCGCGGACACATGCAAACGCCCGAACAGTATTTGCCCGACAAACCGCTGCCCGGCGTCTGGGAAGCCAATTTTACAATGGGTACCGACTGGCAGTATAAACCCACTAACGACCCACATAAAACAGGTACTCAAATTATTAATATGCTTATTGAGACCCGCGCCAAAGGCGGAAATCTGCTGATGAATATCGGACCAAAACCCGACGGCGAAATCCAGATAGAACAGGAGGCGCTGTTGCGCGAAATTGCTTTATGGAATTGGGTCAATCAGGAAAGTGTGCACAATGTTTGCGGATGGGAAATTATTCGAGAGAACGATATTTGGTTTACTCGCTCAAAAACAGAGCCTAACACGGTTTATGTCTTTGTTCAAAGCGGCAACAATTGGAAATACGGCTCACGCAAAGAAATACTTTTGAAAACATTGACCGGCAATGCGGAAACAAAAATCAGCGTTCTGGGATTTTCGGGCGAACTGCTAGAATATCGCAAAGGCGCCGATGCAAAAGCATACGTTTTTCCCACTCCGCTGGGGCTGTTAATCAGCGCCGTGCACGGACCGCGCCTTTATACCAACGGAGAATGGGCAAATCCGGTAGTTCTGAAACTCGAAAACGTAAAATATAAACCGGCGGACAAAATTATCGAAGACAAATCGACAATCGACGGAGCATTATAAATGACAATAAATTTAAAATAAAATAATGCGTAAATATTTAAAAAGAAAAACAATAATTATAGTATCAACAAGTTGTGCGGTTGTTGCCGGCGCCTTTGCCGCAATTGCTCTGCTAAACACTCAAAATCGTGTACAGATAGAATTTAACATTCATCTCAACCGTGAGGCAATATATCTTTCGATTTATGCCGAGCCGCCGCAGTTTGCTATCTGGCTCGAAAATCCCGCAACGGGCGAAAATAAACAGGTTTTTGTAACCTATCGCGCCAGTCGGGGCGATTGGGAAGGCAAAGCCGATGTGCCTGTGGCGCTTCCGCGATGGAAAACCGTGTTCCGCGACGGAGGCGCAAAAGAACGCGACCAAGAAGAAATTGCCGTTTCGGGAGCAACGCCCAAAGACGACTATTTCAGGGTGCGAGCAGAAGTGCGACCCGGCTCGGAATGGATTTGCCGCATCGAAATGAATCTTGCCGGCGACTATAATGATCATTATCCGCAGTTTAACCACGAAACAAAAGAAGAGGACGAATTTGCCTGCGGACAGCCGGCTTTGCTATATAAGGCTGAAATTAAGGCAGAAACAGGAAATGAATATATTCCTCAAATAGAATCAATGTCGCTTTGGGAAGATGGAAAAAACCGCCTCGTACCTCCCGACCGTACCATTACTTCGGCACATAAAGTGTTCGACGAAATAACAGTCAAAATTATCAAACCCAAACCTCAAATCATTAATAAACATAATGTTGACAATCAGAATATACTGCAAAAGGACGAAAAATAAATTTCATAAAATAATTATTAAATAAAAACGAATGAAAAAAGTAAAGTTAGGAAAATCGGACATAGCCGTATCGGCAATGACCGTAGGATGCTGGCCCTTTGGCGGCGGCGACTACTGGGGCGAACAGTCTCAGAAAGATGTTGATAGCGTGGTTGGCGCAGCGCTCGACCTTGGCGTAAATGCCTTCGACACAGCCGAAATGTACAACGGCGGCGAAAGTGAACGCTCGCTGGGCATCGCGCTCAAAGGTAAACGCGACAAAGCGGTGGTTATCTCCAAAATCGGTCCGTCGAACTGTCATAACGTGCGCAAACATTGTTTGGCAAGCCTCGAACGTCTGGGAATGGACTATCTGGACGTTTATATGCTCCACTGGCCTATCAATAAACTTGCTGTTGAGCATTTTACGTCCGACAAAAATATCATCGAAACGCCGCCCACAGTGGAAGCTGCCTATCAGCAACTCGACGAATTGAAAAAGGAAGGCTTGATTCGCTCGATTGGCATGAGTAATTTTGGACGGACACAGATGGAAGAGGTTGTAGCCACCGGCGTACAGGTAGATGTGAACGAAATGTCGTACAATATTGTATCGCGTGCCATTGAAGGCGAAATAGCGCCCTACTGTATTCAGAACAATATCAGCATTATAGGTTCGATGGGTTTGCAGCAAGGGCTGCTTGCCGGCATCTACAAAACGGTTGAAGATGTTCCGCCGCATCAGGCTCATTCACGGCATTTTTCGCAGGAACGCGGCAAAGGTACGTCGCGTCATTACGAAGAAGGCGCAGAAAAAGAACTGTTTGAAGTGGTTGATGAACTGCGCAAAATTGCCGACGACCTCCATGTGCATATCGCCCAACTGTCGATTGCGTGGATTTTGAAAAAGCCGTTCATGGCATCCACACTCGTAGGCTCGCGCAATATCAACGAATTGAAAATGAATGTAGAAGCCTGTTCGCTGGAAATATCCAACGAAACCGAAGCGCTGATCGACAAAATCAGTCAGCCCGTACTCGATATTCTGGGTTTCAACCCCGATTATTACGAACACAGCTCTAAAAGCCGTATCTATTAATTGATTAAAGGGATTATTAGACGCCCCCCTTATGATTGTAAACGGCACAAATGTTTGAACAAAAACATTTGTGCTTGTTTGCAATTGTGATAGAAAATACAAAAATATACAAAACATTGAAAAGCACAATAAAAATACTGTTGTTCTGCATTTTGCCGCTTGCCTGCACACAAACCGGCGACAAATGGCAAAAAGTGCGATACGAAAAATCGACAACAGAAAAATATTCGGTAACAAACTGTAACAAAAACGGACAAATGATTGAAAAAGCGTATGTTTATTTCGACAGCGACACACTTTATATCGATTTTCCTCCACAACTGCCAGCCTATTGGGACGCAGTGAAAATAAAAATACACAACGAAAAATTTTGTTCCGAAGCCTGCGGCATTCCCTTTGCTCCGATAAAAATTGCGTTTACGCCTGTCGAACAGCGCCTTCAACTCAATAGTCGGGATATTGCGCCCGGCGATACTCTGTGCGGCAACTTTACGCTTGTGTTTCAATATACTGCGACGCCCGAAATGGACAACGACTACGATAAACCCGAACAGGGCGCTTATACCTTGCAAGGCTCTATCTGCGAAGTGGTTCGCGACAAAAATTATGACCCGTTTGCCAACAGCAATTTTATGGACTTCGACCTGCCCGCCGCCTTGCGCGAATTAGGTGAGCCTCTGCTCCGCGAACAGTTCGACCTGAGCGCTCC
>JAITIA010000142.1 GCA_031279695.1 Prevotellaceae bacterium
ATTCACTGTGTTAATGATGAATATATTTTCGGTGCACGTCAATTTGAAGATTTGTTAGGGGAATATAATTTTTCAAAAAAAGACAGAGAAAATACAATTCTTGAAAAAATTATTTCCAACATACCGGAAGACAGTAATCCAGTCCTTTTTTTCTATTATTTCAAAAAATAGGATGACAGGGTTGAAAAAAAATTTTGCAGATATAAATTCTTTGCTTACCTTTGCAGCCTCTTTTGAAGAGGGACCCATAGCTCAGTCGGTTAGAGCATCTGACTCATAATCAGGGGGTCGCAGGTTCAAGCCCTGCTGGGTCCACAAGCTTAAAAGGCTGTCGAAAGGCAGCCTTTTTCTGTTTGTATGCCGCAAAACCACCCTCGTTTTCTGACTTCGACAATGCAATATCCTAAAAATTTTTTCGGTTCAAAAAAGATTGAGACGAATGATTAATCACTGTTCATCATTTTTTCTATAAAAGTTTGATACTGGTCGATGGCGTTATCAATTTCGGCGAGATAAATAAATTCGTCGGCGGTGTGTGAGCGGGCGGAATCGCCTGGTCCCATTTTTATTGCCGGAACGTTTATCCGCGCGATGTCCGATGTTGTTGGCGAAATATATTGTGGAATATTCAGCGCCTGTGCTGTTTTTGCAAGGATGTGGTTTTCCGAAATGGCGGAGGCTTTCAGGTGCAGCGAGCGCGGAACAACTGTGCTGCTCACATTTTGCCGGATTATCTCTACAATCTCTTCGTTGCTGTAACAGTCGGTCGGTCGGATATCTACAATATATCGGCATTCGGCGGGGATTACGTTGTGCTGCGAGCCGGCGTCGATAACCGTAACGCTCATTTTCACCGCGCCCATAAGTTGCGATATTTTTGGAAATTTGAATGTGCGAAACCAGTTAATATCGTCAATTGCCTTGTATATTGCATTTTTGCCTTCGTTGCGGGCGGCGTGTCCCGACACGCCTTTGGCAAGGCAATCGAGTACTATCAGACCGCGTTCGGCAATGGCAGCCTGCATTCCTGTGGGTTCGCCAACGAGGGCAAAATCCACTTTACCAAGATATTGCCACAGCGCCGCTATTCCGTTTTTTCCTATTGCCTCTTCTTCGGCGGTGAGTGCAATAATCAGATTGAATGGCAGGGGTTTATCGTATAATCGACAAAAAACCGTTATCAGCGACACCAGAGCGCCGCCGGCGTCGTTGCTGCCCAAGCCGTAGAGTTTACCGTCTTCAACAACAGGCTCAAACGGGTTTTTGGTGTATGCAGGCGAGGGTCTGACAGTGTCGTGATGCGAGTTAAGCAGCAGCGTCGGTTTTTCGGGCGAATAGAGCCTGTTTTTTGCCCAGATATTGTTCATGTAGCGAAACGTTTCCACCTGATGCAACTGCATGTATGCCTGTATCAGGTCGCCGGTTTTTTCTTCTTCCGACGAAAACGAGGGTGTTGAAATCAACTGTTTCAACAATTCCGTTGCTTTATCCATATTTTAGTGAATAATTGAATAATTGAATATCGTATTGTTTACCTGAAAGAATTACGAATTACGAAAAATATGTAAAAGACCTTCGTGGTACTTCGTACCTTCTTCGTGAAACTTCGTGTAATAATATTTTTTTGTTACACGAAGAACCACGAAGGCAATAAAATAAATCAATTTAGGTATCATGTACGATATTCATATTAAAAATTAAAGTTTGCTAAACCGTTCCAATTGATATTGAATTTTGTAAATCATAAATCATAAATCTAAAATCGTAAATCTAAAATCTAAAATCGTAAATCAATCATTGTCAGTTTACCATTGTCGAGTACAGCGCCGCCGCCGCTTTCAAACCAGTCGGGCAGGGAGATAAATTCAAAGCCATTTTCGACAATCAGTTTCGGGCAGTGAATATGTCCGATAATCATTATGTCTAAATTTTCGATTTCTGCTATACGGTGAACGTATCCATACAGTCGTTCAAACTGTTGCTCGCTGATTTGCTGATGTTTGGCGCGGTTGCTTTTCGACCATGCGTGCGCAAACGCCAGTCCCCAAAAAGGGTGAATGGCGGAATACAGTTTTTGCAAAACTCTGTTGGTGAATATGGCTCTGAGCAGTCGGCGGGTTTTGTTTGTTTTGTCAAGATCATCGCCGTGAGAGAGATATATTTTGCGCCCGTCGAGTTGTTCGATGCAATCGTTCTGATGAACGGTTGCGCCGGTTTCGGCGGGCAGATAATCGCGCATCCAGAGGTCGTGATTTCCGGCAAAAATATGTACGGGTATTCCGGCGTCGGTCAGTTCGGCAATTTTTGCCAGAGTGCGAACGAAGCCTTTGGGTACTACTTTTTTATACTCAAACCAGAAGTCAAAAATATCGCCCAGCAGGAATATTTCCGTAGCATCGTGTTTGATACTGTCGAGCCAGTTTACAAAACGCCGTTCTCTGTCGCGGCTTTGGTTTTCAGGCGGCAAGCCCAGATGAACGTCTGCTGCAAAATAGTATTTCACCGCTTTTGTTTTGTTAAAAGTTTAAAACCAGTAGCGCGTCGCCGTAAACTCCGAATTTGTATTTTTCCTTGATGGCTGTTTGATAAGCGTCCATCACCGCCGCATAGCCTCCGAATGCCGTTGTTGCCATCACCAGAGTAGAAAGCGGATGGTGGAAGTTGGATATCAGAGCATCGGGGACGACGCATTCGTAGGGCGGGAACATAAATTTGTTGGTCCAGCCTTCAAACGAGCGCAGATATCCCTGCGTGGTGTACGAACTTTCCAAAGCGCGGAGGACGGTTGTGCCAACGGCGCAGATTTTTTTTCCGGCGTCTTTGGCGCGGTTTACCATCAGTTCGGCGTCTTCGCTGATAATTATCTGTTCCGAGTCCATTTTGTGTTTGCTCAGGTCTTCGACGTCGATTTCACGGAAGGCGCCCAGCCCCATGTGGATGGTGATTTCTGCCAGATTGACGCCTTTGATTTCCATGCGTTTAAGCAGTTCGCGGCTGAAATGCAGACCGGCATACGGTGCGGTAACAGCGCCTTCGTGTTTGGCAAAAATGGTTTGATAGCGCTCATTGTCGAGCGATTCCACTTTTTTGCGTACCCAGCGGGGCAGTGGCGTTTCGCCCATTTTGAAAAGCGCGGTTTTAAACTCTTCGTAGGTGCCGTCGTAAAGAAATCGCAAAGTGCGTCCACGCGAAGTGGTATTGTCGATAACTTCCGCAATCATGGCGTCGTTGTTGCCGAAATACAGTTTGTTGCCGATTCGGATTTTGCGGGCGGGATCAACAAGCACGTCCCAAAGACGCTGTTCCTGACTGAGTTCCCGCAACAGAAATACTTCAATTTCAGCGCCTGTTTTTTCTTTGTTGCCATACAGCCGCGCGGGCATAACTTTGGTGTTGTTCACAACCATTACGTCGTGTTCGTCGAAATATTTAAGTACGTTTTTAAATATTTCGTGTTCGATTTCTCCTGTTTTCTTACGTAAAACAAGCAAACGCGACTCATCCCTGTGTTTTGCTGGATATTTGGCAATCAGTTCCGGAGGGAGTTTGAAGTCAAATTGAGATAATTTCATATAACCCTATTTTGTTTAGTAATTTATCTATAAATAAAAAAAATATCGTGCTTATACGAATAAGTTTTCATTTTGTTTCATTTGATACAAAAATTTTTTTCCCAATCAATTTGCATCCCTGTAATTCGTACAGCCAATCCGGTTGATACTCTCTGATATTGAATACTGTATTCATATTGTACGAAATTTGTTATAACCTGCATTTTATCATAAAACATCTGTTTTACCCAGACATTTTTGCGGAGAGAAAGGGATTCGAACCCCTGGAACCTCGCAGTTCAACGGTTTTCAAGACCGCCGCAATCGACCACTCTGCCATCTCTCCAATTGAGGGCGCAAAAGTACTGCATTTTTTCGGATTGACAAAAAATATTTTCATTTTATAAATATAAGTTCTAATTTTGCCAAAAAATACAGGACATGAATATTAAGGAATGGGCAATTGAAACCATTAATTTGGAGAAACATACGATAGAAAAACTGACTGCTTATATCGACGCCGATTTTGAGGCAACGGTGCAGGCAGTTTACGCCGGCAAGGGCAAACTGGTTGCTACCGGAGTGGGAAAAAGCGCCATTATTGCCCAAAAAATTGTTGCAACATTGAACTCGACCGGCACGCCTGCCGTCTTTATGCACGCGGTGGACGCCATTCACGGCGATTTGGGCGTTGTTGCTCCCGACGACCTGGTGCTTTGCCTGTCGAAAAGCGGAAATACGCCCGAAATAAAAGTGCTTGTGCCTTTGATACGTAACATGGGCAACAGGATTATTTCGCTCGTTTCGACCCCCGCCTCCTATCTCGAAAAACATGCCGACTACCGGCTCAAAGCCTACGTTGACGCCGAAGCCTGCCCCTATAATCTTGCGCCAACGTCGAGCGCGGCGGCGCATCTGGTAATTGGCGACGCCATGGCAATCTGTCTGCTGAAACTGAGAGGTTTTTCGCCTGACGATTTTGCTCGGCTGCATCCGGGAGGCTCGCTGGGTAAACGCCTATATCTGCGCGTGTCGGACGTTCTTCGCAAGGAAAAGCCCGCCGTTACCTTCGACGCCGATATCGACAATCTGATTCTCGAAATCTCGTCAAAAATGCTTGGCGCTACCGCCGTTATCAACGAAAACGGCGCTCCCGAAGGCATTATCACCGACGGCGATTTGCGCCGGATGCTCGAAAAAAACAAGGACTTTTCGCGCCTCAATGCCAGAGATATAATGAGCCGAAACCCCGTTATTGTCGATTACGACGAGCCGGCTATCAACGCATTCAATCTCATGGAAAAACATTCGATAACACAACTGATAGTGCTGCGCGGGGGCGAATATGTGGGAATGGTTCATATTCACGATATTCTGCGCGAAGGCATTATTTAAACAAAATATCAGCATCGATTTATGATTGAATGGATAATCGCCAACCGGATTGAGATTGTGGGAGCAATTCTGGCTTTCGTTTATATAATACTGGAAATAAAGCAAAAATGGACGTTCTGGATTGCCAGCATCATCAGCTCTTCCTTTTATGTATATATTTTTTTCGATACCAAACTGTATGCCGAAATGGGCTTGAACATGTACTTTATAGTTATGGCGGCGTATGGTTTATATTGCTGGAAACTGTCGCCCAACAGAAATGCCGCACATCGCGATTTTCATTTCATTTCACAGAAAACAGCCCTGCGGCTGGCGGCGATTGCATTTATTGTGTCGGGATTTCTGTTTTTCATACTGAGCAATTATACCGATTCGCCCGTGCCCGCGCCGGACGCAATAATTGCCGCGCTGAGCATTCTGGCAACATGGATGGTTGCCAAAAAAATTGTTGAATGCTGGTATGTCTGGATAATTACCGACGTTTTTGCAACCGGATTATATCTTCATCAGAACCTCTACCCAACCGCCGTTCTGTTTGCCGCCTACAGTATCCTTTCTGTTGTGGGACTGATTGAATGGCGTAAATTAGTGATTAGTGATTAGTGATTAGTGATTAGTGACACAATGATTAGTGATCAATGATTATAGTTTAAAATAATATTGTTTCAACAAATACTCCGTTAGGCGTTTCATTTCAATAGAATATTAATATGTCCTCGCAATATGGAACTCCGTTCGGAGTTCCACCACCTGTGATATTGGGATGTTTCTATTGATATGAATGCCCTGACGGGCAAAACAACAACACAATTGTGGTTCAACTGGGAATTGTGTGGAAAATCCATAGAACCCTTATTTTCAAAGGCGCCCTTAGTAGAGATGCTATTAACCGCGCCTCTACGCCCTTATTCCATTATTATTTTCTCTGAGAAAATAAGGGCGATTTACCTTGTGTATCAGGGCTACTTAGTGTCTGTCTATAAAGTCGGTCAAAATATTATTGTAACATGAAGGGCTGAGCAATCAAGCAATCCGCAGGATTGCATCGCTCGGTAGAAACGGTTGCCAAAGAATATCTTGCATCCTGTAAGGATGCATCCCTGCGGGATGCAAATGCGTGTGTGTGATGCGTTTCTACCGAGCGATGCATCTCTACGAGATGCAAAAACCGCAGCCGCCATGCGAATGGCGCAGCCCTCTGCAAAACGTTTTTTATACATATTATATATGTGTTTTGACTTTATGGACAGACACTACTTAGTGTCCGTCCGAAAACTCGGATACACTCAACCACCGTCCCGCAGGGTGGGGTGTTGGTAGAAAACGCAATCCCAACCTCGTAACCGCCGTCCCGCAGGGACGGAATGTGGAATGTGTTGATTTAATGTGCAGTCCCGTTGTTCGGACGAGGCTGTGCCTCGTCCGGTTTATCTTGGCAGGCTGTGCCTGCCGGCAAAGCAAAGATGCAGGCACAGCCTGCGTGGATAGGGCGGACAAGGTAGAACCTTGTCCGAACAACATATCACAGGGCGTTGCCCTGTGCTGTTGATGTCGCCCTTTCATGGCTATTGTCTGAACTGTGATTTAAATGATTTTTGTGATTGTTTGCGTCGCCATTGTCTGAACCATGATTTTATTAAGATTTTCAAGATTGGCAGGATTTGTTTGCGTCGCCGTAGGGGCGCGATTTATCGCGCCCTGTTGAAATGCCGTCGGATTTCTGCGGCGCAAGTCCCGCAGGGACTGCACATTATAATCGACGATATAAAGTGTCGTCCCTGCGAGACTTGCTTGTGCGACGTCAGGCTGCATCAGCATTAAAAAAATAGCACCTCAAACTTTTCCACTCGAATTTCAAGTTTTTTAACAAAATTCTGTTAATTTATCTAAAAAAACTCTGCGCCAACACCCCAAATCTGTCCAAAATGCCTTTCCCTCGAAAAAAAATTTACAGCAGAAAATAATCTGTGTTTCAGCAAAATCGGAACAAATATTTGTAAATATTATAATATTTAGAACAAATATTTTTTGCTAATTAAAAATTAACATCTACTTTTGCGCCCGAAAAACAAAATATGATGAAGTTGATGTACACGCTGTGTATGCCGATGGAATCGAAAGGAGAATACAGGGTTGATTTGTGAATATTTTGACATGTATAGTATTTGTAAATT
>JAITIA010000229.1 GCA_031279695.1 Prevotellaceae bacterium
TCATGGGAAACCGGATGCTCCGAAAAAGTTTTACGCTCAGGAAAAAGCCGAAAGCAACTTAATGCTCAGGAAATTGAGCATGGCAATAGCCGAAAAGTTTCCGGAAGTCGTCGGAAAGTTTCCGGAAGCCGTCGGAAAGTGTCCGGCAGTCGTCGGACGTCGTCCGGAAGCCGTCGGATGTCGTCCGGAAGCCGTCGGAAAGTGTCCGGCAGTCGTCGGAAAGTCTCCGGAAGCCGTCGGAAAGTTTCCGGCAGTCGTCGGATGTCGTCCGGAAGTCGTCGGAAAGTGTCCGGTAGCCGTCGGAAAGTGTCCAGCAGTCGTCGGATGTTGTCTAAAAGTCGTCGGATGTTGTCCGGAAGTCGTCGGACGTTGTCCGGAAGCCGTCGGAAGATGTCCAGCAGTCGTCGGATGTTGTCCGGAAGTCGTCGGAAAGTGTCCAGCAGTCGTCGGAAAGTCTCCGGCAGTCGTCGGAAAGTCTCCGGCAGTCGTCGGAAAGTGTCCAGCAGTCGTCGGAAAGTGTCCAGCAGTCGTCGGAAGTTGTCCGGTAGTCGGAGAAAACAGTTGGTTAAATGTACAGTGAATAATGTGAAATGTGAGATAACACTCCTGTTCTCATTTCTCTAAATCTCGTAAGTTTCAAAACAATGATTCCGGTCGCAAGTCAATCAAAAATCGTAAATCAAAAATCGTAAATCGTAAATCGTAAATCGTAAATCGTAAATCGTAAATCGTAAATCATCAATCGTAAATCGTAAATCGTAAATCATCAATCAAAAATCGTCAATCGTCAATCGTAAATCGTCAATCGTAAATCGTCAATCGTAAATCGTCAATCGTAAATCGTCAATCAAAAATCGTAATTCCAAACCGGTAAACTCCCGACCCGATTTTTATTGCTCGGCGTCCCTGCGCATCGGTTATCGTGGTGGTTTTGAAGGGTGTGCCGTTTTCGGTCAGTTTTGAGAGATCATCAACAGGAAAATAAACAAGTGCTGAGGTATTTGCCGGTATTTCTACGTGTAACCGGAAACTGTCCGCATCTTTTTCCCATTCGGACAGGATTTTTCCATACGGCGTTTGGTATGTAGCCGATGCAGACGTAATGTTGCCCACCGGATTAGGGTGGATTATTGTCTCGCGAAAGGCTGTTGAATGTTCCGCTTGCCGGATGCCTGCCAGTCCGCTGTAAAACCATTCCATTAAATGCCCAAGCATACAGTGATTGTTGGAAACAAACCGCAATGCTGCCCATGATTCCGTGAGCGACGTTGCCCCCTTTGCAAGTTGAAATCCATAACCCGGCACATCGTCCCTGCTGTTAATTGTGAATATTGTTTCCGACGCGCCTTCGCTTTCGAGCACACGAAGAAAGTAGCGAAAACCAATGTCGCCCGGCGTTTGACTGTAATTGCGCTGCTTTAAATCGGCAATAATATTCGCAAACACATCGTTGCGATGCTGCTCGTCTGCCAGTCCCATGTAAAGCGCCATTGCATTTGCCGTCTGGCTGTTGCGGTCATACTGTTTTGTTTCTCGATTAAAGTATTTTCGATTAAAAGCCGTCCGAATTTCTTCTGCCAGCGTCCTGTAATGCGTTTCATCGGCTGAATATCCCAGCAAAGCGGCCGTTTTTTGCAGAATACAAATGTCATAATAATAAACAGCAGTGGCTGTAACGCCCTTGGAAGTGAGCTGCGACTCTCCCGGATGATTGGGTCCGAGATCATACCAGTCGCCCAGCCCGTGCGACAGGATGTGTCCCTCTGTTTTTGACCCCAGATAGTCGGCATATCGTTTCATTGCCGCATAATTTTGCTGAAGCGGACGCAAATCGCCGTACCACTGCCGGAGATACCAGGGGAGAATGATAAAAGCGCTGCCCCATTCGGGCGAATCACGGAAGCCGTCTTTAAAAACCACATATTCGGGCGCAATATCGGGCACAAGTCCATTCGGTTGCTGCCCTGTTCGCATGTCGTCGATTATCTTTTGAAAGAGCAGTTTCACATTATAATTATATTGTATCGATGTGCCCATCAGGTGCGCCACTTCGAGCCAGCCAAGTTTTTCACGATGCGGACAGTCGGTCAGGACGCTCATCATATTGCTTCTGATTGACCAGTCTATCAGGTGAAAAACACGGTTAAACAGCTCGCTCGAACAGACAAATGAACCCGACTGCGGCGCGGCGTTGCGGATATGCAGACCGTTTATCCGTGTAATGACCGGCAGGCGATGCGGATTAGGAACATCTTGTGGAACAGCGCCTTCAAGCATCAAATAACGAAAGCCATAGTATGTAAACTGCGGCTGCCAGGTCTCGCTTTTGCCTCCGGCGGAGGTATATCCGAACCAGAACGGGCTGCCCGAGGCTTTTTGGGTAACGAGGCTGTCGTCGTCCAGCAGTTCGCCGGGGAAAATTTTCAGCGATTGACCCGCAGCAGCATCAACCGTGGGGCTGGCAATGCCGGAGAAATTCTGTCCCAAATCATAGATCCAGCGTCCGTTGCGACTTTGAAACACGCGCACCGGCGCAATCGTATCCGTTATTCTGACCGGCGTTGCTGTCTGCGACCGCAGTTCGGGACCGCCGACCGGAAGCGCATTTTTCCACCCGCTGTCGTCAAATCCGGGCATGTCCCAGCCCCTCTGTTTCAGGCGTGCGTCATAATCCTCGCCGCCGTAAATGCTCGAAAATGTGACCGGCGAAGACGCCGTTTTCCATGACGGATCCGTAACGATCTCCTGCGTTGTTCCGTCCTGATATTCAAATAAAAGTTTGCAGATTGCCTTCGGATAGCCGTAGGAAACAACACATTTCAGATAACGTTCGTGCGGAGTATGGTGGAATCCGTTTCCAAGTTGCAGACCGCACGCATTAGCGCCCCTGCGCAGCAGAGAAAGGATGTCGAATGTCAGGTAAAGCGCATGACTGTCGTATTCCGTCCAGCCCGGATCGAGAAAATGATTGCCGACTTTACGACCATTGATATTCATTTCAAAATGTCCCAGCCCCGACACAAAGGCGGTTGCCTTTTTCAGAGGCTTGTCGGCAATTACAAATTCCGATCTTATACAGGGCAACAGGTTTTCCATTTTTCCCATCGCTTTGTGATACTTGTTTGCGCCGCCGGCAACGATTTTTTTATCGACAGGAAGTTCCTGTAATGCAATCCACTGTGCGCCGCTCCATGCGTCTTTGTTGAGCAGCCCCATTTGCCATTGAGCAGTTTCACTCCATGGCGATTCATTGCCGCCGGCATCCCAGATTTTCACTTTCCAGAAGTAGGTCTTCCCCGATTTCAGCGGAATACCGTCATAAGGCGTCCAAATCGAAACATCGGAATACGTTTTGCCCGAATCCCAGCAGTTAGCATGGTCTGCATCCAGCATATCGCGACTGTCGGCAACCAGAATACGGCAAGCCGCCTGCATAATATTACGTGCCTCCGAACGGATTTGCCAGCCAAACGCCGGTTTTTGTGTTTCAATACCCGCCGGATTTGCCGCACTTTCACAGGTTAATCCGTCGATATGCAACGAAACAGGCTTGGATTTATCCGCTCCCATACACAGGAATATTGCAGATATCAGCCCTGTTATCTTCATCATTTTCACGATTTTTACTTTTATTTTCATCATATAATTATTATGTATTTCTAATTTAAATTACGGCACGAAGATACAATAATTTTAGTGATTAATGATTAATGGTTGCACCGCCGGTTATCTGAACTGTGATTTTAAAAATGATTTTTCTGATTTATATGATTAATAAATAATCATATAAATCAATCAAATCACGCTAAAATCACAGTTCAGACTTTGCGTTTCAAAAAGTTTTAATATATTTGCATCGAAAATATAAACAAACGATAAATATTAAAAATTTAAATATCAATAATTTAAATATTTATAAAATGAAAACAGAAGTAACAAAAACGGGTTTCGCAAACCATCCCGTCGAAAGAAAAGAGTTTGCAGGCAAAGCGCAAATGCCGAAAGTTTTGCGCGGAATTTTAACAACATTATAGATTTTATTTTGTCGAACGATTTTAAGATGATTTACGGGCTGCTACAAAGGCTGTAAACAGCAGGAATATCTGGCGCAACTGGTTTGAAATCATATACAAAAAGCGTTTGATAAAATATAATAAGGAGAAAATGTTATGGAAAGTATGATTATCGATAGAGAAATATTACCTGAACCCATTATTTCGTATATCCATTCTGAAAAAATTAGACTGGTTGAAGAAAATGGCACTGTTACCTTGTCGCCGATTGTTGATAAATATGCAATTCTTGAAAAATCATTTGGTATGTTCTCGGATGGTAAATTATCCTGCGAACGATTTATAAAAGCAAAAGAAGAGGAAAAGGAGTTGGAAAAATGAGTGTATTTGTTTTAGATGCTTGTGCATTAATAGCATATTTTGCTAAAGAAAACGGAGCAGAAAATGTGAGAAATATTTTCAAAGAGGCGATTGATAATACGAATACAAAAATATTCATGAATAAAATTAATTTGCTTGAAGTTTATTATGATGTAATTAAAAATTATAACAAACAGGAAGCAGATAAAATGCTTGAAACAGTGAATGGAATGCCTGTTAAAATAATAAAAGAACTGGAAGATGCAGTATTTAAAAAAGCTGGGTACTTAAAATCAAAATATAAAATATCTTTAGCAGATTCTATCGCACGCGCGGAAAATATAATAAGGAATGGACAATTAATAACTTCAGATCATCATGAATTTGAAATAATAGAAAAAAATGAAAATATTGGGATAAAATGGTTTCGCTGAAGCCTATCAACAACGTATAACAGGTCTGTTTACGTTATGCGATTGTCCGAACTGTGATTTTAAAAATGATTTTCTGATTAATAAATAATCATATAAATCAATCAAATCACGCTAAAATCACAGTTTGGACAATTTTTTACTGTATTTGCACCGTATTTACAAGTGTGAAATTAACGTTAAATAATTAAATATTAATAAACAATGTTTTATAAAATAGACATAAAACAAACAACGACATCAATTATGACAAATAAATTTGAAGACGTAATGTTACAACGGACTGACGCAGACCTTTTAAAAATAATTACCGGACCAGCTGACGATTATCAACCGGAGGCGCTTAAGGCTGCTAAACAGGAATTTGCAAAAAGAAACTTGTCGGCAAATCAAATTGAAACAGCGAAACAGGAAATTGAGCAAGACCAAAAAATAAGGAGCATCAAAGCAAATCAACCGTTGGAAACAGCGTGGAAAATATTGACATTTATTTTTCCCGGACTCATTCAAATTATTTTTTCCGGAACTTTTAAAGCCGACGGTTTCGACCGAAAAGCAAGAGAACTTGTGAGATGGACAATTTATGGTTTTGGATTTTATGCAGGTCTTATTGTTTTAATTTTTCTTTTAGACGCAATTTTATAAAAATCAATATGATATAAATAAATGAATTATAGCGAAACAATACAGTATTTATACGATGCTTTGCCTGTTTTTCACCGTATTGGCAAGGCTGCCTACAAAGGCGGATTGGACAACAGTCTGGCTCTTGATAATTATTTTGGCAATCCGCACACAAAATATCGGACTGTTCATATTGCAGGTACCAACGGCAAAGGCTCTGTATCTCACATTCTTGCTTCCGTTTTGCAGGCGGCGGGATATAAAACGGGTTTATACACATCGCCACATTTGTTCGATTTTCGCGAACGCATTAAAATTGATGGCTGCGAAATTCCTGAACAGGCTGTTGTTGATTTTGTTGCAGCCAGTCGCACGTTTGTGGAAACTTTGCGACCCTCGTTTTTTGAACTTGCCTCGTCGATGGCGTTTCGGTTTTTTGCCAACGAAATGGTGGATATTGCTGTGATTGAGACCGGTTTGGGCGGACGTCTCGATTCGACAAATATCATCGTTCCCGCGCTCGGCGTCATCACCAATACGGGGTTCGATCATACTGAATTTCTTGGCAATACGCTCAAAAGTATTGCCGGCGAAAAAGCGGGAATTATCAAGCCCTCAATTCCGACTGTGATTGGTGAAAAACATGTTGAAACAACAGCCGTTTTTATCGACCGTGCGAAGGAAAACCGCTCGCCGCTGTTTTTTGCCGAAGAAAATTTTGCCGTCCGGTCGGTCGAAAAAACAGAGGGTCAGCAGGTTTTCAATATCGAAGCGCTGAACGAAATTGGCGCAAGTTTGTACAACAGTCGCCATTTCAGCGTATCGCTCGACATGCAAGGCGATTATCAGCAGAAAAACATTGTAACGGCGCTGCTTGCTCTTGCTGTGATGCGGAACGAGGGTTTTAACATTGACACTGAGGCAATTGATGTCGGCATGAAGCAGGCAGCCGCAAAAACGGGGCTGAAAGGTCGCTGGCAAATACTTGGCAACAAACCGGCAGTGATTTGCGATACGGGACACAATGCGCACGGTATATCGCAGACAATGAGGCAACTTGCCGAAATGCCCTGTAATAATCTGTATTTCGTTTTCGGCGTAATGGGCGACAAAGATTTGTCGTCAATTATCCCGTTATTGCCCGCCGCCGCTCATTATTTTTACACGCAAGCCTCTGTTCCACGCGCAATGAACGCGGAATATCTTGCAGCAAAATGCACGGAAGCAGGCTTGAAAGGAACAATTGTTCCCCGTATTTCCGACGCTGTGCATCAGGCAATTGCCGCCGCCTCGCCCGACGATGTGGTGTTTATCGGAGGCAGTACTTACGTGGTGGGCGAGGTGTTACAATCATTTAATGATGCGGATTCAAAAAAATGTTGTAATTTTGCGGTCGAAAAAAACGATTAAAAACATTGATTGATGAGAAGAAAGGAACGGGAAATTACAGATATTGACAATAAAATGGCAATTATCGACAAATGTAAGGTTTGCAGGCTTGGTTTATCGGATGATAATCAACCATATATTGTGCCGCTGAATTACGGATACTGTTTGGATGCGGATGTGCTGACCTTATTTTTTCACGGAGCGCAGAAAGGTAAAAAAGTAGATATTATTAAAAAAAATAATATGGCTTGTTTTGAAGTCGATTGCGACAGTCAATTTATCGAAGGCGCAACTCCGTGTACGTCGGCTTATTTATATAAAAGCGTAACGGGACGCGGAAAAATAATAATAATGGAAACCGCTGAGGATAAGATAAATGGTTTGAATAAAATAATGAAACATCAAACGGGAAAATATCCTGAATACCGTTTTACAGAGGCGGATTTGAAAAATGTGATGGTATATAAAATGGAAGTGGAAGAATTTACAGGTAAACAGAAAGAATTTACAGAAAAATAAAATATAAATTATTAAATATTACAAAAATGAAAAAAGGTACATTATTGATTTTATGCTTGTTGACGACGTTTTTACTAATCTCGCAAAATTCGCAGTGGCGAGGAGAAAATCGCGACGGAAATTACAGCGAAACGGGTTTGCTGAAAAAGTGGGCAGACGAAGGTCCGCAACTTTTGTGGTCGTATGCCGAACTTGGCGAGGGTTATACCTCTGTGGCTGTTGCCGGTAACAGGATTTATGTTACCGGAATGGAGGACAGTACCGGCTATCTTCATGTTCTTGATTTGAACGGTAAACTGCTGAACAAAAAAACCTACGGCTTGGAATGGAATACAAACTATAATGGCTCGCGATCGACTGTTAATGTGAACGATGGACGGCTTTATATCTTTTCGGGTCGAGGAATGCTGATGTGCTGGGACGAAAAAACACTCGACGAGGTGTGGAGCAAAAATCTGCTGAAGGATTTCGACGGTAATAACCTGAAATTCGGCATGACAGAGTCGCCTCTGATTGTTGGAAACACAATTTATGCCACGCCCGGAGGCAAGGTGAATAATGTTGTGGCGATGGATAAAAAAACCGGCGACCTTATCTGGTCGTCAACCGGAACAGGCAGACCATCGACATACTGTTCGCCGCAATATGTTGGCGATAAGGAAATTCCGCTTATTGTGAATGCTATCGACAGCGCTCTTGTGGGCTTCAACGCGGCGACAGGCGAAATGCTCTGGCAAATCGACCAGAAAAATCCTTTCGGTCTGAGCCCCAATACTCCCATTTATGCCGACGGCAAAATATTCAGCACAACCGGCGGAGCTATTGGCTCGGTTCTTCTGCGAGTTTCCGACGACGGTAAAACGGTGGAAAAACTCTGGACACATGAAATGGATAACAAAATTGGTGGCGCAGTGAAGGTTGGAGATTATGTTTACGGCTCGGGTGAAAAAAACAGATATTGGTACTGTATCGACTGGAAAACGGGAAAAACTGTGTATAAGGATAATAAACTTGGCATGGGCACTGTTGTTTGTGCCGACGGAATGCTGTACTGTTACAGCGACAGAGGCGAAATTGCTCTGGTCAAGCCCAATACGGAAAAATTTGACATAGTAAGCCGCTTTTCCGTTACGCTGGGAACAAATCAGCACTGGGCGCATCCTGTTATATTTCAGGGAGTAATGTATGTCCGCCATGGCGATACTTTGATGGCGTATAAAATCTGAAAAATGACCGGAGACTTCTAATAATTGCTGATATGGCATAACCGCCAATGCACGGATTATCACGGATTTTTATAAAAAAAAATCCGTGCTAATCTGCGTCATCCGTGTGCCGATGGCGCTACAAATCAGAGAGTGAACAGCGCTTTTGCCTGACTGTATTTCTTGTCCAGTTCGTCGATGATTGCCTGATAGTTGCTACGGTTTTCCATTGGGGCAAAGAACTCGAAGTAGTATTTAATTTTCGGCTCTGTTCCCGATGGGCGCACGGAGACTGTCATGTCGTCGTCGGCAATAAACTGTAGCACGTCCGACACGGGCAAATACAGCCTTGTCTGTTTGCCCGTAGCGAGTTCGGTACTGACGCTGTTCAGATAGTCATTAACAACGACTATAGTTGAGCCGGCGATTGTTGCCGGCGGGTTTGCACGATAGCCTTTCATCAGTGCCACAATCTCTTCCAGCCCCTCTTTTCCTTTGCGGGTTACCGAGAGCAGACGATTATGATACACGCCAAATTCGCAATAAATATCCATCAGCACATCGTAGAGCGACTTGCCCTGAGCGCGTGCCCATGCAGCTGCCTCGGCAATGATACCGCAACTGATTACCGCGTCCTTGTCGCGAACAAAATCGCCAATCAGGAAGCCATAACTTTCTTCGCCTCCACAGATAAACTTCTTTTTGCCTTCGTTTTCGCGTATCACTGTGGCAATGTGTTTAAAACCCGTCAGCACATCAAAGATTTCGACGCCAAAGCGGTCGGCAATTTTCGTCATCAGGCGGGTGGTAACAATTGTTTTCACTGTATAGTGATTTTCGACCGTAAGCTGCTTGCTCTGTCGAGCCTGAAAAATATAATAGGTAAGCAGGGAGGCAAGCTGATTGCCGTTGAGCAGTTCCATGGCGCTCTTGCCATTACGCACCGCAATACCCACACGGTCGGCGTCAGGGTCGGTAGCCATCACCAGGTCGGCATGTTCGGTTTCCGCCTTTTTGAGCGCCAGCGTAAGCGCTTCCGGCTCTTCGGGATTGGGCGAAACCACGGTAGGGAAATTACCATCGACCCTGTCCTGTTCATCGACGTGGATAATATTCCTGAAACCGAGACGTCGAAGAAAGGACGCCACCACCGGAGCGCCGGTTCCGTGGATAGGCGTGTACACAATCTTGACGTCGCCGTGCTGCGCCGTTGTTTCGGGCGACAGAACGAGCGATTGCAGGGAGTCGAAATATATCCGGTCGAAATCCGCATCAATCGTGGCAATCAGTTCGGGACGGGCGGTAAACCGCACATCGTTAATGGAATTGATTTTCGCCACTTCATCGATAATGCCCTTGTCGTGAGGCTCCGTTACCTGCCCGCCGTCGTTCCAGTATGCCTTGTAGCCGTTGTATTCTTTGGGATTGTGCGAGGCAGTAACCATCACGCCGGCATCGCAGTTGAAATATCGCACTGCAAAACTCAGTTCGGGCGTGGGGCGCAGTTCGGCAAAGAGATAGACCTTGACGCCGTTAGCCGACAGCACGGCGGCGGTGATTTCGGCAAAAAAGCGGCTGTTGTTGCGGCAGTCATACGATACTGCCGCGCTTGTTGCGCGGTTGGGACACTGACGTTTCAGGTAGTTGGCAAGCCCCTGAGTAGCCATGCCCACCGTGTAACGGTTCATTCTGTTGGTGCCAACGCCCATAATGCCTCTCAGCCCTCCGGTACCAAACTCCAAATGTTTGTAAAAGGCTTCGGTAAGTTCTTTTTCGTTGTCGAACAGTTCGCGCGTCCGACTGCGCGTTTCTTCGTCGAAATCGGCTCCGAGCCATATTTCCGCACGTTTTTTAATTTCGATATTCATCTTTCTTTATATTTTTAATTTATATTTACTTATTTAGTTATCTTCCTTATTCCGTACTGAAATTGCTTTCATAATTTTTCAGTTTGATATAAACTTCGCGGCACACCCATGCATCGGTAGCGGCATAAGCCTGCTGAGGCGCAGTCAGTACAGGGTTAGCCCAGTTCGTTAATCGTTGCGATTTCGATATTCTCACACCCAAAACTATTGCAGCAATTTTCTGCACACTTTTGTCGGCAATACCATACTGCCCAACAATATCCTGAATATCGACAAAACCGGCGGGTTTCATTCTGCGCAGGGTTTTCAACGATTTGATATCTCCATGAACCGCCGCGCCTGCCTTTATAATATCGGCATTTTCGAGCAGGTTTTTCAGAGGATAGGGAATGCCGGTTGCGCTGAGGCGGAAGAGAAAAGCCCGCTTGTCGGTCGATAGTTGGAGCAGGGATGGCAGCCGGATAATACCTTTCTGGAATACTGGCTTGGTTTCGGTATCGAAGCCCAACACGCGATAATTCGACAGATATTTGACCGCCGAATATGTTTTCGACAATTGGTTTACCATCACAATTTCGCCCGAAAAGGAGGCTTTGGGCAGCCTTAACATTGTTTCGCTGTCGATATTTTGCAAATATCGGCTCTGTGCTTCACTGTTCACTGGCATAGATTTTAATCAGATTAAGTATCACTTCGCAAGCCTTTTGCATCGACTTGACGGGAATAAATTCGTATCGACCGTGAAAATTGTGTCCTCCGGTAAAGAGGTTGGGACAGAGTAGCCCCTTGCACGACAGGCGGGCGCCGTCCGTGCCTCCACGTATCGGCTGTATGGACGGAACGACGCCTGCCTGTTGCATTGCGCGGCAGGCACGCTCGACCACCTCCGGATGTGGCTCTATATAAGGCTTCATGTTGAAATACCAGTCCTTCAGCCTCATCTGCACCACCGAGGCTCCGTAGCGGAGGTTGAGCAAATCCGCACAATGTTGCAGATACTGTTTACGTTGCTCGAAACGTTGCATATCGTGGTCGCGTATCAGATAGTTGAGCGTTGCCTGTTCCACCGTGCCGGTCATGTTTGAGAGATGATAAAATCCCTCGTAGCCTTCGGTATGTTCGGGGCGTTCGGACGGAGGCAGCATGGCGTGCATTTCCATGGCAATGGATGCAGCGTTCAACATTTTGTTTTTGGCATACCCCGGGTGAATATTCCGCCCAACAATTGTAATTGTCGCCGACGCCGCATTGAAATTTTCATACTCTAATTCGCCAATCGCACCACCGTCAATGGTATAGGCATAGTCGGCTCCAAAAGCGTCAATATCAAAAAAATCAACGCCGCGTCCAATCTCTTCGTCCACCGTAAAGGCAATTTTCAGCGTTCCGTGCGGCACTTCGGGATGCCTGACGAGATACTCCGTTACCTGCATAATTTCCGCCACGCCCGCTTTGTCGTCAGCGCCAAGCAGTGTCGTACCGTCAGTAGTTATCAGCGTTTCACCGCGATATGCTTCGAGTTCGGGGAAATCGGCAAGCCCCATAACAAGGTTATGCTCCTGATTTAGGATAATATCCTGACCGCAGTAGTCCACCAATTGAGGTTTGACATTAGCGCCCGACATATCGGGGGCGGTATCCACATGAGCCAGAAACCCAAGCACGGGAACCTTTCGGGCGATATTAGCCGGAATGGTTGCCGTTGCGTAGCCATGCCTGTCGATGGCTGCATCGGCAATGCCCAGCGATTTCAATTCATCAACAAGCAAACGTATAAAAACTGCCTGTCCTTCACTGCTGGGTTGAGCCTTGCTCGTCCCGTCCGACTGCGTATCGAACGCAAGATAACGCATAAATCTATCAACAACTTGTGTCATAATGTTAATATATACAATAGGATATACAGATATAAGCACCTGTATTCGCGTGGTCAAAAGTACAACAAATAATTCAAATATTATAATATCCGTGAAAGGTTGAAAAAAAGATTGAGGTGCTATTGCAATTCAAAAAAAAGTTGTACCTTTGTGCCCTGAAAAATTATATAAAACGTAAATGAAATAGTTATGAAAATAAACAAAATCACACTGATGGCTATGGCAATGATGATTGCCGGAATAGCAAATGCTCAGGATTTTTTGGGCTACAATTACAGTAATTATCAAACGGCAGGGGGAATGATTTTCAATCCCGCCTCGATTGCAGAAAGTCGATACAGAGTAAATGTCAATCTTTTCTCTACAAACATCGGCTTCACCAACAATGCCTATAGCGTAAACGTCAATTCGCTGGTGTCGAATATCGACAATATTAAGGAGGGACGGGATTACAGCAAAATGCATGGCAGCGGAGCAAAAAATATCCATATCAATATCGATATGTTGGCGCCTTCGTTTATGATTGACTTTGGCAAAAAAATTGGCTCGATAGGTTTTTCCAGCCGATTGCGCAGCCTGGTAAGCATTGATGGCGTCGAAAGTCAATTTATTGATATGCTTGGCAATGCCTCGCATTCCGACTATCTTGACCAGAGAATCACAATGAAAAAATTGCGGCTGAATGTCCACACTTTTGCCGACGCAGGGCTAACCTACGCACGAACGGTTTGGGAAACCGACCAACACCTTGTAAAAGCGGGTGTTACCGGCAAAATTCTTTTTGGATTGGGCGGCAGCTCGGTGCATATCGACGATTTGGCAATAAAAATCCACCCGAACATTGACGACGAACAGGATGAAATTTTTGATGAATTTCGCGGCAAATTGACGGCGGTATATTCCAAAAATATCGACCAATTGCTTATGGGTGAAATCGATATGGAAAATTTTTTCGACGAGCAGGTGAGCAAATCGGTGGGTTTCGACCTCGGCGTTGAATATGAATGGTATCAAAACGGTCGTCAGCCGGCGGCGACAACCGACAGCACGGTTAAGCGGAAAAAGAAATTTACGCCCTATACCGTCAAAGTGTCGGCAGCAATAACCGACATTGGCTCGCTGAAATACAAACCGGCTGAAAACGTAGGCAGTTATGCTTTCAACGGAGAAAATAAAAGCGTTTCCGATTTGGACGCGCCCGAAGGCGTCGATGCGTTCAGCGACTATATCGATTATCTGAAAACGCAGGGCATTATTGCCGACGACAAAGACCTTTCCACATACCGGATGAAACTGCCAACCGCACTGAGACTCAATGTGGACTGGAATGCCTACAAAATATTTTACGTCAATGCCGGCACAATACTCAATCTCACCGCTGCAAGCAGTTTCGCGGCAAAATATCCAAGTCAGATATATATCACGCCGCGCGTGGAATTTAGTTTTGGCGGCGTATATTCGCCGGTGTCGGCAGGCGCGGGCAACGTTAATTGGGGTATCGGCTTCAACGTGGGCGGTTTCTTTATCGGCTCAAGTTCGATAATCAGCAATTTTGTGAAATCCAACATCAGCGCTATGGACATTCATTTTGGCTTTGCCGTTCCAATCAAAAAATAAATTTACAGTTTTAGATTGACGAATAAGTAGTGTCCGTCCGAAAACTCGGATACCCATAACCACCGTCCCGTAGGGACGGAATGTTGGTAGAAAACGCAAGCCCCGCCTCGTAACCACCGTCCCGTAGGGACGGAATGTGAAGAGATTGATATAATGTGCAGTCCCTGCGGGACTTGGGCTACGTGGCGGGGTCGCTGCCGGAGGCTAAAGCCACCGGTTAATAAAGTGTCGTCCCTGCGGGACTTTGCGACGCAAACAAATCCGACGGAATTTCAACAGGGCGCGATAAATCGCGCCCCTATGGCGACGCAAACAACCTAAATTGGAGTTTTTAAGTTAATAACGATGAAAAAAAATATCGAATTATTTTGATTATCAAAAAAATTCGTACCTTTGCATCGTTAATACTACTTAATAACGATATATATGTCAT
>JAITIA010000010.1 GCA_031279695.1 Prevotellaceae bacterium
GTTTCGTATGGCTTATTCTTATGTAAAGTTTTACATAAGAATCAGTAGTTGAACGTTGCCGATTTGTCGGCAGGAATTTATTATCTGCACGTGGGCAAAAAGGACAAAACGCCTAAAATAAAAACAATTATTGTGAACAGATAACAGAAACAAAAAAAAATTCAAAGCCATGCAACATTTTTTAGTTTTTTTGCATCAATAGGATATTATCACTAATTTTACGTGTAAGTTTAATTGGAAAAATAAATTTAAAATTTATACATTAAAAAAATAGTATCATGAAAAACTTATTAAAAATCACAGCAATAATGCTGATTATGGCAGGCGCGTTTGCCTGCGGAAAAGATGATACTGACATGTCTCAAATTGACTTCAGCAATATCGAAAATCTGTATGCACAGCCTTTGCCGGTTATACAGAAAGCCGTACAGGGGAAATGGATATTTTATAGTTGTTGTGGCGGAGATGCCGGATGTATTTACCCCGAAAACAATTTGATTGAATTTACCTCAAATGAAATTATCACTGATATTGGTGCGGCTTACCATTTGGATGGAAAATATTCATGGAAAAATAAAAATGTTCAAATAGGAGAAAAGGTATATTCAACCTATATCTTATGGCCGGACGAAGCAGACAAAACAGGTCAGCAAGGTGAAGTTTTTATAAGCATAAAAAATGACACTTTGTATTCACGCAGTTATTCCCTGACTTCGGATTATACGGTTTTTGTTTTTACTTATGTTCGACAAAAATAAAATTTCAATAAAATGAAAGCAAGAAATTGTATTTTGACAATAGTCCTGTTATTGTGTACAGGAGTTACAACCGTTTTTGGGCAGTCCAAAATTGCTCAAAAAGAAACGGATAAAAGCGGTCATGTTTCGTTTATGAAATATGCTGCGGATACGGTAATTTCGTTGAAAGATGCGACCGGTTTACTTAAAAAATTACAGCCCAAAATGAAAGATGCCGACGAATGGAAAATATCTGTTAAACGTAAAGAAATAAAAGACGAAAACGGATATACACACCGGTTCTATCAGCAGTATCACAAAGGCTTCAAGGTAGAAGGCGGAGAATTTGGCGTTCATGCAGTCAATGAAAATATAGAATATGTTTTGGGTGGTTTTAAAGATGTGGGAGATGTATCCGTTACTGTCCAACTTTCTGAAGCAGCAGCGCTGAAGTGTGCCATAAAACATATCGGCGCCGAGATTTACAAATGGCAGATACCGGAAGAAGAGGCATGGATCAAAGAGTACTATAACGACACTTATTTCCCCAGAGGAGAGTTGGTGATTGTAAAAGACAGGTTAGAAACTGATTCTGCATATCGTTTGGCATACCGTTTTGATATTTATGCGCACCAGCCTATGAGTCGCAATTACGTTTGGGTGGACGCCATAAGCGGAGAAGTGATAAATATGGAATCCCGTATTCATTTCAGCAATGCGACAGGAACAGCCGCTACACGTTACAGTGGGTGGAACAAGAACTATCACGACCGATTCATACAGTGGAGGATTTCGTTTGAGGGAAACGAGAAACGGGGTTAATATTTCTACTTTTAATCTTAATAGAACTACAAATTATTCTTCGACTGATTTCACTGATAATAACAACAATTGGACTGCCGCTGAATTTCATAATGCCAATAAAGATGATGCTGCATTAGAGGCTCATTGGGGGACTGAAATGACATATGACTATTTCAAGCAGGTACACAATCGAAACAGCTGGAACGGCAGTGGTGGAGCCTTGTTAAGTTATGTTCATTATGATATTAATTATAGCAATGCTTTTTGGAATGGGCAATACATGACGTATGGAGATGGTAACGGAGGTACAATTGATACTTATGTTTGTTTAGACGTTATTGCGCATGAAATAGGGCATGGTATATTACAATCAGAAACTAATTATACACAAAGTTCTGGAGAATTTGGTGCTATCAATGAATCTTTAAGCGATATATGGGGAGCCTGCGTTGAAAATTATGTGAATACAACTTATGGTTTAAACAAAGATATATGGCTACAGAGAGAAGAAGTAGGATTACCAAACCGCAGTTTGTCAAACCCAAATATTTTCATACATCCGGATACATATGGAGGAGATTTTTGGGACAATAATGGAGCTGTCCACACCAACAGCGGCGTAGGCAATTTCTGGTTTTTCCTGCTGTCGCAAGGCGGTAACGGAACAAATGATATTGGCAATGCCTACAGTGTAACCGGCATAGGTATTACCAAGGCGGCAAGAATTGTTTACCGTGCAGAAACATCGTATCTTACATCTTCGGCAAATTATGCCCAGTTTCGCAATGCAACGATATCGGCGGCCATAAATCTTTACGGACAAAATTCAGCAGAAGTTATTGCAACAACCAATGCATGGCATGCGGTTGGAGTAGGCAACCCCTATCTTCCTTCCCTCTCCGGCCCGACCTATTTCAACACAACCGGCACGTTCACCCTAAATGGGACGATCCCTACTGGGGCGACAATCGCAATTCATTCGTCAGTTCCGTATACCCGTTCGGGGAATACGATAACCCTGAATGCGTCAGGTTTTGATCCGGGAACAGGAGGCATATATGCAGTCATTACGCTTCATGGTGTTTCATATACATTGCCTCCCTGCAAATTTATTTATGGTGAGTTCGTACCGAATTTTGTAATCGGCAAATACGATGCCGGCGGATTACACACCGGATACGGCTGGTGTGCGTCGAATATGGATGCCAACTGGCTCCAAGTAGACATGTTTGCTCCCGACTATCTGCTGTTGCTGACAGATATGCAATACCAGGTAAGGATCCTCCGCCCCAACGGTACGGTTGAGTATACGTTTCCATTTTTTTGCCGTTTCAATTACGCGGGAATGTGGCATGCGGGAGGGACTGTTACGAATCCTTACAGCATGTTGGAGATGCGCAATGTGACGTACAATCTGAACAGTGAATGGCAACGGATGCCCGACTACATTTATAGCGTAACATGCCCATCCTCCTCTTATTCGATGGGATTTGTCGCATCTCCCAACCCGGTATCCGATGTGCTGAATGTCACGATAGACCCGACAGCATTTGCATCGCAGCAGCAGTCGTCTCCCGGCAGCCAATTAGCGAATCCGGCAAGAACGTTCGACATCCGCCTGTACAACAGCAACGGCGTGACCGTGCGGCAGGCAAGCCGGACGGGACAAGGCTCCACGCAGATCAATGTATCCGGTCTGCCCAACGGCCTGTATGTCCTGCACATCCACGACGGATCAAACCAGCCGCCACAAACGCAGCAGATCGTGGTGGCGCATTAAAAACCTTTCAAAGACCTCCCGGAATAAACTCCGAGAGGTCTTTTTTTCGGTTTTTGTTAGATGACAATCCGACCAATAATTGATTGTCATCTTAAAATACTATAATTTCATTTTTAACATTTAAAATTTGGTCGTAACAAAACTAAATCTTTATCTTTGACACAATTTTTAGAAGCAAAATGAATAAAGCCTGTAAAATAGCGCTTTCCACAGTTGCAGTTCTCGTTCAGACCCTGTTCGGGGTATTCTGCAACCGACCGGCTTACCTGACACAATCGGGTAACGCTACTTGTTGTTGCCACCTCTCCATCCGGACAGGCCGGAAATATTGCCATGCAGGCCTGGTTCCCTGCTTGGCGACCACCCTCCCCACTGCCCGCAACGGCATTTTATGACCGGCTCCCTTTGCCCATACCGCAAAGACCGGGAGCCGACGACAAATAAAGATAGCCTTTGACGGGAGTGCTGTTTTTTCTACTTAAGTCACAGACTGAAAACAGAACTGATTCGGTTGAACCGAAAAAAGTCTGAGACTTGGTTATTAAAATTATAAATAAAAAATGAAGTTATGAACAAAATCTATGTTTTACTTTTTAGCGTATTGCTCGGAGTAATTTCCTGCCAGAGCAATATGGATGAAGATATTGACATGTCTCTCATTGACTTCAGCAATATCGAAAATCTGTACGCACAGCCTTTGCCGGTTATACAGAAAGCCGTGCAGGGGAAATGGAAATGGATGACCTATATATCAGGCTTTAATGGATCGGTGATCATGGATAATGGAGTAGTAGAAATAAGCAAAAATGAATTTAAAACCTACAAAGGCGTTCAACGCATTGTTTGGCAAGAGCGGGAAGTAGAATTATACATGGGAATTGTTACAACCCATGTTATGTGTGAAAACCCCGGCAATGTGCCGATATGTTGCTTCGAGCATATAAAAAATGACACTATGCGAGTAAGTAGATTTCAGTTTCACTTTGATTACCACGAATTTATCAGAATTAAAAATAATTAGTCATGAATAGTGGTGTTGCGTTAATTTTTAAAATTTATTTGTAATATACTTATATATAGATAAATACAATCTATTTTTAATTTTTCGATTTGATTTAAAAAATAACGAAATGTATTCAAAAATG
>JAITIA010000016.1 GCA_031279695.1 Prevotellaceae bacterium
TCGACCCGCAGCCAACAGTCTGCGAACAGGCGCAACGCTTTAATATCACTGCATTGCAGGAGCATCAAATCGGGATATGCCTCAACCGTTTCCTCTTCCCGAAGGACGAGTGGAACAAGCCGTGCAGCGCACTCAGCGGCGGCGAAAAGATGCGGCTCATGCTCTGCTGTCTCGCCATCGGCAACCGCGCCCCCGACCTCATTGTTCTCGACGAACCAACTAATAATCTTGATATTCGCAACATTGAAATTCTTACCGATGCAATTAACGACTACGAAGGTACACTGCTCGTCGTTTCCCACGATCGCTATTTTTCGGAAGAAATTCATGCCGGACGGGAAATCGAAATCAATTAATTTTTGATTTACGATTGATGATTTTACGCCGCCTTGTAATCAGCGTGTTTAGCGCCGAACGTCTCAATCATCGAAATCATTACGATGCAACCCTTGGAAGGATCGCGTCGTACCTGTTGTCCGTCCGAAAAAAGATTTAACCCCGACGCCACTCATTTTGCCATATCAAAAATAAGTATTACTTTTGCGGCTTAAAATTGTAAAAATTAAATGTCATGAAAATAGACGAAACATTGAAACACAAAGTGAAAGACATCGCACTTGCCGACTGGGGTCGGAAGGAAATAGAGATTGCCGAGAAAGAAATGCCCGGATTAATGAGCATCCGTAAAAAATATTCGGAGCAAAAACCGCTTGCCGGCGCGCGCATAACCGGCTCGCTGCACATGACGATACAGACTGCCGTGCTTATCGAAACGCTCACCGCCCTTGGCGCGGACGTTCGCTGGGCAAGTTGCAATATCTTTTCAACACAGGATCATGCCGCGGCAGCAATAGCGCAAGCCGGCGTCCCCGTGTTTGCATGGAAGGGCGAAACGCTTGAAGAATACTGGTGGTGCACGGCAATGGCGCTCAGTTTTGCCAACGGAAAAGGTCCAAATCTGATTGTTGACGATGGCGGCGATGCTACTTTGCTCATTCACAAAGGCTACAAGGCAGAAAACGACGCCTCTGTTCTGAACGTAAACCCGTCGAACAAAGAAGAAGAAATTATCCTCAACCTTGTTAAAAACATACTTGCAAGCGATAACAGAAAATGGCATCGCACGGTTGAAGAACTCAAAGGCGTATCGGAGGAGACAACCACTGGCGTACACCGTCTGTATCAGATGAAAGAACAGGGCGAACTGCTTGTTCCTGCAATCAATGTGAACGATTCGGTAACAAAAAGCAAGTTCGACAATCTCTACGGCTGTCGCGAATCTCTCGCCGACGGTATCAAACGCGCCACCGACGTCATGATTGCCGGTAAAGTGGTGGTTGTGTGCGGATATGGCGATGTTGGCAAAGGCTGCGCCCGCTCGATGGCCGCATACGGAGCAAGGGTAATTGTTACAGAAATCGACCCGATATGCGCACTGCAAGCAGCAATGGAAGGCTTTGAGGTTAAAACCGTTGAAGATGCGCTGCCCGAAGGAAACATATATGTAACAACCACCGGCAACCGCGACATAATCACGCTCGAACACATGCAACAAATGAAGGATCAGGCTATTGTATGCAATATCGGGCATTTCGACAACGAAATACAAGTGGACAGACTGGAACAGGATGCAAAAAGGGAAAATATCAAACCGCAAGTCGATAAATATACCTTTGCCAACGGTCGTTCGATATTCCTGCTGGCAGAAGGCAGATTGGTGAATCTGGGCTGTGCAACAGGTCATCCCTCTTTTGTGATGAGCAATTCGTTCTCCAACCAGACGCTGGCGCAAATCGAACTGTGGCAAAACAAACTCGATGTTGATGTTTACCGGCTGCCCAAAAAACTCGACGAAGAAGTTGCCCGTCTGCATCTCGAACAGTTAGGCGTTAATCTGACCGTACTGAGCAGTGAGCAGGCTGATTATATCGGTGTAAATCAAGGCGGTCCATACAAACCGGAACATTACAGGTATTAAATCTGCTGGATGGCAATTAACAGTTAGACAAATGTTTATATTATATGCTAATCAAAAATGAATATCGTATTGCATACCTGATATAGAACTGATTACTTTTTTGCTACAAATTAAATCGCCAAATATTTTGTAGAGTGACAGTTGGAATGTCTTAAAGGCATAACAAAACGAATTTATGTATCATTACAATAATTATTAGATGCTTAAAATTAAAAATATAAACAGTATGGCACAGAATAATTTCACCAACAAACTCATTCTTGGCGACAATCTCATTGAGTTGCAAAAATTGCCCGAAAAAAGCGTGGATTTAATTTATTTAGACCCGCCGTTTTTCAGCAACAGAACCTACGAAGTGATTTGGGGCGACGACGGCGAAGTACGCAGTTTTGAAGACCGTTTTGCCGGCGGTATCGACCACTATATCAGCTGGTTGAAAATTCGCGTGCGACAAATGCACCGCATTCTCAAAGATACGGGCAGTATTTTTTTGCATTGCGACTGGCACGCAAATGCCGAAATAAAAATTGATATTTTGAATAAAATTTTTGGAAGGAATAATTTTAGAAATGAAATTGTGTGGTGTTACACTGGAGGCACCGACTCTAAAAATCGTTGGCAACGAAAGCACGATACGATTTTTTTCTACACAAAATCCAAAAATTATACTTATAATGGAGATTTTGAAGAATTTTCGGACAACACATTGAAAAGATTTAATAAAGAAGACGAAAAAGGCAGGTACAAAATCAATAAATTATTTGGCGGACGAATTACCAAAACGTACATGAAAAAGGAAGGCAAACGTGCTCCTGATTATTGGTATATTCCCATTGTAAACAGAACATTTGCTGAAGGCATTGGCTACCCAACTCAAAAACCCGAAGCGCTTTTACAAAGAATAATAGAATGTTGCACCAACGAAGGCGATGTAGTTCTCGACCCTTTTCTTGGCGGCGGCACTACAATTGATGTAGCAAACCGCCTGAACCGTAAATGGATAGGAATCGACCAGTCGGTAATGGCAATCAAAGTTTCCGATTTGCGTCTGAAAAAACGTCAAAATGAACTCTTTGCGCAACCTTACGAAGTAGTTTTGCCAACTTACGATTTTTCAAAACTGCAATCGCAGGACGGTAAAGAATTTGA
>JAITIA010000078.1 GCA_031279695.1 Prevotellaceae bacterium
TGCCAACAAAGGTGCAAATGCAGGCACAGCCTGCGTAGATAGAGTGGACAAGGTAGAACCTTGTCCCAACAGCCGTGGCGGGGTCGTTGCCGGAGGCTGAAGCCACCGGTTAATAAAGTTCCGTCCCTGCGGGACTTTGGATTGCTCTGTCATTTTTCCGAATTTATGGACAGACACTAATTCCGGTTTTGCACCAATTTGTTTTTGCCGGACAATATGCCGCAAAAATCTTTTTTTCAAAGCATTCCATTTTCAAGGAATCGTTCCCAGTCAAAATAGTGAGTGTAATAGTATGTTTTGACCAATCTGCTGTATTTAATTGGCAAATTTCGGCTTCTTAAATCTCGCATAATGTTGTAAAGTTGTCGTTCTTTTATATCCATTTGTTCTGCAAATTCTTTTGGTGTTCCTGTGCTTTCTGTCAGAATCAGATTGTGTATTTTTTTCAGCCTGTAATATGTTTGGTAAAAATCCATAATTTAATGGTTTAAAGTGTTTTTTAAATTTTTAATAATTTGAATGTTTACTGTCTGTTAAGTTTATTTGAGATGTCAAGCAGATATTTTATACTTGCATCGGGCGTCATTTTTTCCGGAACAAATATATCTGTTACAGTCATATCGGGGTGCAATAAAAAATAATAAGCATCGTTGTTCTGCTTCATATCAAAATCGAATACATTATGGTCTATTTTATAGGTTGGCAGTTTGATTTGATTTAATCTTTTGAACACATAATAATCACGTTCAATATGATATGAACACAATATTATTGCATCATCTCTGTCTTTGTATATCGAATGAAGATGTTTTAATTCTACTTCGACACAAGCATTGCATGAAATATCGGAATATCTGTAAATCAGAATAAATTTTTTGTTTTTCAGCAACGATGACAACAAATATTTTTCCCTGTTTTCGTCCATACAAGTAATATCTTTTGTGTTAGCAACCTCCTGTATTTGTTTTTTATTTTTTACAAAAAATAAAATTCCTGCAATAATACAAACAGCCAATACACTAATCCATAGTTTTTTCATTGCTCGCCACCGTTAAAAATCGAATTTATGAATAAACAAAGCCGGATTGTCGTCTGGTTTTATATTTTCAATCAGCTTATATATAGTGCCCGTGCTGTCAATCTTGTGGGGAAAACGGTGTTCATCGTATAAACGGCGGGACTCAATTGTTGTAATAAAACAATTGTTGCTGCACGAAACCGGAGTAAAAAACAAAAACATTGGTTCAAAATGTCCGTGACTCGAATGTGATTTTGTTCCGGACATTAATTTATTTGTTGTTTTATTATATATAAAAGCATAATGATAAGGGTGATCAATAATAAAATATAAATAATCGTCTGTTTCAAAAAAATTCCCGTTAAAATAAGTGCGATTTTCTTCCAGATTATCATATCTTGTGCGAAGTTTATAGTAATCATGGTCAACCTGTTTTTCTACATTTGCCGGCAGTTTTGTTTTTTCAGGAAACTTGATATGATATTTGGGATACAATATTCCATTGGAATAGTGATATATAGTATCTCGAAAAGGTCGGGCAAACGAAACAATGGAATCATTTAACACATTCAGAGTGAATCCTGTATAAAAGTTCATTTCAAAACGTGGAAGAGCAGCATATACCACTTCTGTCGAATCTGTTCCCATTGCAGCATAGCAATCTTCTATTTCCGGTATATGTCTGTTGTCAAGCAATTTATACACATATTCGTTTTTGGTTTTTGCAAAATTCACAAATCGGATATTATGTAATTTAGTTCGTATAAAATTTCCATTAAGGTCGAAATATAACATTTGATGTTTGAACTGGTCGTAGATAATCACCTCTTTCGTGTATTTATCATAATGAAAATCTGTTGCTTGGATATATTCGCCCGGTCCCTGCCCACGCGAACCTATATGACGTATAAATTTACCGTCGGCATTAAAAACAAACAATTTGTTTGCCAGAAAAGCGTCAAGTACAAAAATCAAACTGTCGGTAAGGGTAACCTTTTTAATTTCTCCAATTAAACAGTCATCTGTTGTTTCCAGCAGCACCAATCTGTGTTCGCCCAATATAGTTATAAATTGCTGTTCCAAATTTTCCAATCCCTTAAATGACTCTGTGATATCCAATTCAATAAGATTATCCATCGAAATTACGGGCGTATTCATGTTTATATGGTGTTTTTCCATACACGAAAACTGCATACACAATAGCAATATTAATATAGTTGTATATTTCATATTTATAAAATTATTAAAAATCAATTTTAATGTCAAATAAATGATACTGTCCGAACTTATTTGTCCGGACAGTATTTCATTTCTACCGACAATTGTCGGAGCTGCAGAAACTCCAGCCATCAAAGCAGTAAGATTTTAAGCCAACCTGCTCCCTTGATTCGGAAAATTGCACATTTTGTGCCGCGGCCTGCAAATATACCTCATAGTTGGTTATTACTGCGCCTGCAGCAAAACCGCCGGATGCGGTACTTACGGTGTAAGAGCAGGAAACCATGCAACCCACCCAATACTTTTCCCACAACAAACCTGATGCACTGTTTGCAATGTCTGCAAGTTCCTGTGCGGTAGGGATGTGTTGCTCAGAGGTTGAGAGCGCGGAGATATTATCCAGATTCAAATCCGAATATTTCTCCTCTGCCTGTAAGACCAGGCTCACATTAAAGCCAATTATGGCAATCATTATCGCGGTCAAAGCGATTCCAAGAATAACAAATTTTTTGTTCATCTATTTATATTTAAAAAAAATTTCACGGCACAAAAGTACTGTCATTTACTGCAATATTTTTACAGTGAAAAAAATTTTTTTTATTTTTTCTTTAATTCGTTGATTATGAGGGGCGATTTTTTTTGAAAAAATTGTTCGAAATCGAAAATTTTTGTAAAAATCGGGTGCAGTGCGGGCTGTCGTATCCTGTTTTCAGTCCGAAAATCCCGCGCTTAGACAGTCGGTTGCTATCAGTTTCCGTCAGGGACAACGCAATCCCGACATCTATGGCGACGGCAAATCGACAATAAAGCGCCGCCGGCAACACACAAATTACAAAGCAATTAATTGAATTTTTCGGTTGAAAAAAGATTGAGGTGGTATGAAAAAAATGGTTCTACAGGGAATTGTGTGGAAAATCCATAGAACCCTTATTCCCAAAGTATCCCTTAGTAGAGACGCGATTAATCGCGTCTCTACACCCTTATTCCCTTATTAAATCGATTAAAACCGGAAAGCAGCTTTTAAACCTCGACCCCATATTTTTGACACCCCACCCTGCGGGACTTTGGGACACAGCAGAGTTTTCTGCATAAATCAATAGCATCTCAAAAAAAGATTTAGACATGCAGTCCCGTGTTTTCAAAAATCGCCCAGTTCTTTGAGGCTGATTTTGCCTTCGTAGATAGCTTTGCCCACTATTGCGCCCTCGCAGCCGATTTTTTGCAGACGGTGAATATCGTTCATATCGGACACGCCACCGCTGGCTATCAGATTGACTGGACAGACGGCGAGAATGTCGGTATAAAGTTCGACGGAAGCGCCCTGTAGCATTCCGTCGCAGGCAATATCGGTACAAATGACATATTTTATGCCTTTTTTCATGTACTGAATAATGAAATCAAACACGTCTATTTCGGAATTTTGCTGCCATCCCTGAATGGCTATTTTCCGGTCGATAGCGTCGGCGCCGAGTATGATTTTTTCGGGACCATACTGTTCAATCCATTTGAGCAACAGGTCGGGATTTTTGACTGCCACGCTGCCGGCGGTTATTTGGGCGGCTCCGCTGTTGAAGGCTATTGCCAAATCGTTGTCCGATTTAAGTCCTCCGCCGAAATCGACCCTGAGCGCGGTGTTTCGCGCTATGCTTTCAAGCGTTTTGTGATTGACAATATGGCTCGAACGAGCTCCGTCGAGATCAACAAGATGCAAATAAGAGAGACCGGCGTCTTCAATTTCTTTTGCCACATCCAGCGGATTGGCGCCGTACACTTTTTTTGTTGAATAATCGCCTTTGGTCAAGCGAACACATTTCCCTTCTATAAGGTCTATTGCCGGAATTATACGCACTGCTTTTTAATTATAAATTATAAATTATGAATTACCTGCTGAGCACTGACTGCTGAATATTTCAGCCAGTTTTCAAAGAGGATGGCAGCGTGTAATTTCCATTTATCGACCGGTTCTTTCGTCGGGTCGTCGTCGGGATAATAATTATACGGAAGCTCTGCTTTTGAGAATTTTGCCATATCGCGTTCGTATTCCTGATGTAAGGTTTTTAACGTATATTCGGGATGACCGGTTATATACGTTTCCTTACCGTCGCACGACTGAACGAGATAAACTCCGGCATCTTTCGACTCGGACAGGAGCGCCAGTTCGGGTACTTTTTCGATATCTTCCTTTCTGATTTCGGTGTATCGGCTGTGCGGGGCATAGAACGTTGCGGCAAAATGTTTGAAGAGCGGGTTTTCGGGTTCAACGCACTTGTGTTCATACACGCCAACTAATTTTTTATCAAGTGGATATTTCTTAATACCGTAATAATTGAACAGAGCCGCCTGCGCTGCCCAGCAAATGAACAGCGTGGGGATTTTGTACTGTTTGAGCAGGTTGAGTATTCCTGTCATTTCGTCCCAGTAGGTAACCTCTGCAAATTCGAGGCGTTCAACGGGAGCTCCGGTGATAATAAATCCGTCGTAATCAATATGACTGATTTGGCTGAAAGGGGTATAAAACTCCTTCATGTGCTGTTGGGACGTTGTTTTGGGCTTGTGTGTGTCGAGCGCAATAAAATCAATCTCAACAGAAAATGAACTTGACGACAGGATTTGTATGATACAGGATTCGGCAAGCTGTTTTTTCGGCATCAGATTGAGTACGGCAATCCTCTTTGGGACAGTGATTGGCATATATCAAATTTTTTTATGTTGTGAATAATAGGTGTAACAGCAGATTTTGAAGAGCAGTCGTGCGGCAACGTTGGCGTCCCATTCGGAACCGTTTCCGGGTACGACTTCACAAAGGTCGAAACCTGCAATTTTTTTTCCGGACACGGCGAGCTGCTTTATCAGACACAGCGCTTCGGAAAAGTCCAGCCCTCCGGGGACGGGTGTTCCTGTTGAAGGACAAAGATATGGATTAAGTCCGTCGATATCGAAACTTATATAAACATATTCAGGCAGATGATTGATTATTTCGGAACACTGTTCAATCCAGTTTTTGCCTGCATATCGTTTTTCGCTCAGACAACTGTCGGTCAGCATAAAAATATCGGCATGGTTCGATGCGAAAGTATATTCTTCTTCGCAAAAGTCGCGCACGGCGACCTGAACAATGGTCGATATGTTTGGAATCTGTGTATAAACGTTATACATTATCGATGCGTGCGAATATTTAAAACCCTGATACCCCTGTCGCAGGTCGGCGTGAGCGTCGATATGAAGGATGCCGACTTGGGGATAATATTCGGCGACGGCTTTTATCAGACCAAAGGGGCAACTGTGGTCGCCGCCTGTAAGTGCAGGAATTTTTTTCTGTTCAAGTATCGAGACGGCAGCTTCATATACGCGGGAGTTAATTTGTTCGGACATGATATTGACCTGGTCGATATAATTCTGTATATCTGATGGTTTTCCGCCGTCGAGAAGGTGTTTTAATACTTTTTGTACATGCGAGCGGCAGGTTCGGTTATCGGTTTCGAGGTCGAGCGACCGGTGCGAGATTTTTATTTCCCACGCTTTTTCGATATCAACATCGAAAAGGTCAATCTGAGTCGAGGCGTCGATAACTGCTTCCGGAGCGCGGGACGCACCTTCTCCGTATGAGACTGTTGCATCCCACGGAACGGTGATAATTTCAATATCGCCTTCTCCTTTTTTATAAGGCATTGCGAAAAAATTACCGTTAGGAATTGCCATATCGTTGTGATTAAATATCATTTATATAAATTTTAAAATTTATGATGATTTTCAATATCTTTAAAATAATTAACCGTTCCCACTTTCAGTTCGACAGTAGCGGCGTCGTCGCAAACGATGATTGCTTTTGGATGCGCCTGCAAAGCAGATACCGTCCAGAGGTGGCTCACAGCGCCTTCCACTGCGTGATGCAAAGCCAGCGCCTTGTTGTGTCCGTTGGCAATAATGAGTACTTCTTCGGCGTCCAGCAGAGTGCCTACGCCCACAGTCAGAGCCATTTTGGGGACGCTGGACACGTCATTGTCGAAGAAACGCGAATTGGCAATGACCGTTCCCGTGGTCAGGGTTTTGATTCTTGTGCGGGAATTGAGCGACGAGCCGGGTTCGTTGAAGGCAATATGCCCGTCGGAGCCTACGCCGCCAAGAAAGAGGTGGATTTTGCCGTAACTGCGGATTTTGGCTTCATATTTTTCGCACTCATCAACAAGATTGGGGGCGTTGCCGTTCAGTATGTTGATGTTTTGCGGCTCGAAATCCACATGCCGGAAAAAATTATTCATCATAAAACTGTGATAACTTTCGGGATGCGTTTCGGGCAGATTTACATATTCATCCATATTGAAAGAAACCACATTTTTGAACGAAATTTTTCCTTTTTTGTAGAGATTTATCAGTTCGTCGTATGTTCCCAGAGGCGACGAACCGGTTGGCAATCCCAGCACAAAGGGATTGTTTGCAGAAGGGTTGAAGGCATTGATTTTCGACACAATATAATTAGCCGTCCACTTCGATAATCCTGCATAATCAGGTAAAATAACAAGTCTCATATCTACTGTTTTTATACTAAATTCAGGGCGCAAAATTACAATAAAAAATAGATAATAGAAAATGTATGCCAAAATATGCTGAATTTTGCCAGTTATAAAATTTGGCGTACATTTGCATCAAAAAAGAGCATAACATGAAGTGCAGGGTTATATGTTTAAAATATTTGGCAGTTATACTGTTCGTGTCTGGATTTGTTGTCAAATTCACCGACAGTGATGTTGCCGTATATCCAAAAAACACCCTTGTGGTTGCCCTCGACACCTGCCGTTTCAACTATTTTTTGCATCACGCTTTTCCCGAAGGTTATCAGTTCGACCTGCTCCGGCTTTTTGCCGAACACGAGAACGTGGATATTGATTTTCACGTGTTGCCCGACAGTTTGAAATACGAAGGCTTAAAAACCGGATGGCTCGATATTGCTGTGTGCGACAACTGTTTGCTCGCTGATATTGGCGGACAGTCGTTCTGCTCGTCCCTCCCGCTCGACGACAGCCTTCAGACGCGCTGGCTGACGCACGGAAACATGAGGCTGATGAGGTCGATAAATATTTGGGCGGAAAAGTTTCGACAGCAGGGACAGTATATGCGGCTGCACAACAAATACTTCGGGGGCAAGTACAGCATTCCGCGTCGCCTGTCGCCCTACGACAGTCTGCTGAAAATCCACAGCGCCAAAATCGGCTGGGACTGGCGGCTGGTTGCCTCAATTGTTTATCACGAATCGAAATTCAAGCCGCTGGTTGTGTCGCCCAACGGCGCTCAGGGGCTGATGCAGCTGATGCCCGTAACTGCCGCCTATTTTGGCGTTCACAACATTTTCGACCCGGAGGAAAATATTCGCGGAGGCGTGAAACTCATCGGTTTTCTGTCGGAAGTATTTTCAAAAAAGATGGTGTCGGAAACCGAGATAGTCAATTTTGTGCTTGCCTCCTACAATGCCGGTCACGGAAGCATCGAAAACAGTATGAAAATAACGGAAAATGCAGGTCTTCAACCCGAAATATGGGAAAATGTCCGCTCGGCAACAATACTGTTCCGGGCAACAAAACAGCCGGCAGGAATGAAACTTCCGGGCAAGGAAACAATGCATTTTGTTGATAATGTTAAAACACTGTATAATCATTATAAACATTTCTTTGAAGGGAATTTTTAATGACTGCTTTTAGATTTTTCGGACAGAATTAATCGTAAATCGTAAATCAAAAATCATCAATCGTCAATCAAAAATCGTAAATCAAAAATCGTAAATCAAAAATCCTTGAAATACAGCATTTTGGTTTTGCGATGCAGCGGTTTTGTGAAATTATTTTATTTTTTTGATAGAAGTTTCAGTAAAATCTATTAATTTTGCGCCCTGTTTTGTATGTGTAATATCTATTTAAAAGACATTAATTGAAAGGGTTAGGTAAAAATATCATCATAGTGCTGTTCCTGATAATCGCTTCGCAGGCGTTTGGACAGTACGACAAATATTATTATCTCCGTCATGGATGGGATTATCTCAGAGACGGAAAATATTCTCATGCAATATCCGATTTTAATATTCTGATACAGGCAGATACGACCCTGTATGACGGATATTTTTTTCGCGGGATAGCCAAATATAATCTTACCGACTATATCGGCGCATTGCAGGACTTCAATAAAGCGCTGTTGCTCAATCCGGTTTATACTCAGGCGTATCATTATCGGGCAATAACCCTGACGCAACTTAACCGTTTCGACGATGCGATGAAAGACTATGAGGCGGCAATTGCCTTGCGTCCCGAATATTATGGCGTCAATTATTCGCGCGGGCTGACCCGCCTGATGTCGCAGAAATTCGACGAAGCCATAGCCGATTTTAACTCATATCTCAAACGTGAACCACATTCGAGCGAGGCTTATGTCAATCGCGGCACAGCCTATCTGCTGAAACACGATACGGTAAAAGCTATGGACGACTATAACCGCGCCCTGTATTTCAATGTCTTCGACCCCAATCCGTATATCCGCCGCGCACGAATTTATGCCCTGCAAAACGACAACCGCCGTGCGCTGAAAGACCTCGACCAGGCTGTTCTGCTCGATTCCGTTAGCTCGTTTATCTTTTTCAACCGCGCACTGGTGAAATACAATATGCAGGATATTTACGGCGCATTGAAAGATTTGAGTAAAGTTATCGAAATCGACCCCAACAATGCCCTAAGCTATTACAACAGAGCGCTGATACGGTCGCAAATAGGCGATTACAACAACGCCCTGTCGGACTACGATCAGGTGATGCAGATTAACCCCGAAAACGTGCTGGTTTATTTCAACCGCGCGGCAGTGGAAATCGAAATTAAAGACTATCGGGCAGCGCTAAACGACTATAACAAAGCCATCGAACTGTATCCCGACTTTGCCACGGCATACATGAACCGCTCGTATGTCAAAAATCAACTCGGACACTATGAAAGCGCCCGTCAGGACTATAACACGGCGCAGCAGAAAATTGCAATCTACCGAAAAGATACCTCCGACAGCGCTTTTTCGATATTTGCCGATACAAGCAAAGTGTTCAACAAATTGCTTGCCCTCGACGCCGATTTTGCAAAAAAAACATTCAACAACAAACTCGAAAATAAACGCATAGTTTACATGCTCCAGCCTCAGTTTAAATTTACCGAAGGCGCTCCGGCATCGGAACTGGCTCTGGATAAGCAGTATTTTTTCCCTTTGACAGACAGTTTTCTCAAAAAAGAAGGGCTGGAAACGGTCAATCTTGCCAATCGAAATATCGAACTCGACGGTTACGAAACCAACAAACTCGATTCGATTTCCGAAATCCTGACAACAGCCGCCTCCGACAGGGATAAAGCGCTGGGATTCTTTATCAAAGGAATGGCGCAGGGGCAAATCAAACAGTATTCGAGCGCAATCAACTACTACAACAAGGCTATCGAACTTGACCCGCAAAATATCTTCTACTATCTCAATAGAAGCGTGAGCCAGAGCGAAATGATCGAATTTATTTCCAACATGGAAAGTTCGATGCCCAAATTGAGCGTCGATAACAACCTTGTTGGAACAGGTAGCGTATCGACCCGTCAAACATATAATTACAAGGATGCTTTCGACGATCTCGACAAACTTGCAGCCCTTAATTCCGATTTTGCCTACATGCACTATAACCGTGGAAATCTGCTCTGTTTGTCGAACAAAATGACGGAAGCCATCGATGCATATACCGTCGCCATCAAACAGTATCCACATTTTGCCGAAGCATATTTCAATCGCGGATTAGTGTCTATCTATCTCAGAGACACGGAAAAAGGCTGCATAGATATCAGCAAGTCGGGCGAGTTGGGGGTGAGCGACGCCTATTCGGTGATAAAAAAATACTGTCTGAATGAAGACGAATAACCCGCTCAATAACAAGGCAAAACTCTACATCGTTCCCACTCCGATAGGCAATTTGGAAGATATGACATATCGGGCAACGAGAATTTTAGGCGAAGCCGATCTTATCCTTGCCGAAGATACGCGCAAAACGCTTATCTTACTGAAACATTATGGAATATCGACGCACATGGAGTCGCACCATAAATTCAACGAACATAAAAATATCGAACGCGCAGTGGAATATCTTGCCGGCGGAAAAACGGTGGCTCTGGTGTCCGACGCCGGCACGCCCGCAATTTCCGACCCCGGATTTCTGCTTGTTGGTAAATGCCTCGACGCAGGTATCGACGTCGAATGTCTCCCCGGAGCAACGGCGTTGATTCCCGCGCTGATAGACTCGGGATTGCCCTGCGACAGATTTTGTTTCGAGGGATTTTTGCCACAGAAAAAAGGACGACAAAAACGCCTTAGCCAACTTGCTGACGAATGGCGGACAATGATATTCTACGAATCGCCATACCGGACGCTCAAATGTCTGGAACAAATGGCTGAACATTTCGGAACGGAGCGCCGAGCCGGCGTATCGCGCGAGTTGTCGAAAATCCACGAAGAAACCGTTCGCGGAACATTGGCTGAACTGATTACACATTTCACAACAAAAGAACCCAAAGGCGAAATAGTGATTGTGGTAGAAGGAAAAAAACAGTAAAACCATTTTTTGATATAATTGACATAATCAAGCGAAAAACAATGAATTCACAGGATAAAAGCAAATCGGAAATACTCCGTCAGAAAATATACATATTTATATACGGAACAAATACCCCGTCGGGTAAACTGTTCGATATCATTCTTTTGGGGCTGATAGTGTGCAGCCTGATAACAATAATGCTCGAAACAATTCCCGAAGTAAACATGGCGTTCCACAACGAACTGCTTGTTGCCGAATGGATTTTCACTATTTTGTTTACAATGGAATATATTCTGCGAATTTATTGTATCGACAAACCTTTCAAATATATATTCAGTTTTTACGGAATTATCGACCTGCTGGCAATACTGCCCATGTATCTGTCGTTCTTCCTTCCAGGCAGTAAAGTGCTGAGCAATATCCGTACACTGCGCCTGTTCCGTCTGTTCAGAGTTCTGAAACTGTTTCATTTTGTGGAAGAATCGACCAAACTGAAAATCGCGCTCCTGTCGAGCCGCCCCAAAATAATCGTGTTTCTCTACACAGTGATAGTGATTTCGTTTACCGTTGGCACGTTGATGTATTTTATCGAAGGTCCGGCGCACGGCTTTACCAATATCCCTAAAAGTATCTACTGGACAATCATAACTCTCACAACCGTAGGCTATGGCGATATTGTTCCGCAAACCGGTATGGGACAGTTTCTTGCCTCAATACTCGTTATTGTCGGTTACGGCATAATTGCCGTCCCGACAGGTATAGTAAGCCTCGAACTGTCGAAACAGAAACACTCCCGATATACACCCAAAAAAAATACAGCCACCTGCCCGTCCTGTCAGGCAACCGGTCATCCCGACAATTCCATATTCTGCTACAAATGCGGAAGCAAAATGTTGTGATTCAGTGGTTAGTGGGCAGTGGTTAGTGGTTAGTGGTCAGTGGTTAGTGGTCAGTGATGGCACAAACAAATCACAAAAATCAAATAAATTATTCGTAATTCAACTTCCGTTAGCAACAAAAAAAAAGAGAGTGAAAAACAGACGGGCATCTGTCGTTCTACTCTCCTTTTTTTCTCATTCAGAGATTGTCAATATTATTTGCTTGCTTTTTTGTCCAATTTCTCAAATTCCGAATTTTTGCTAACAAATTCGGGAACTAACTGTTTCATTATCTTAACAACATCCATTTTGTTGTGTGTATGCACGGCTTCAATCAAAGTGTTCAGCGCCAACAGAACTTCGTCATAATTGTATTCCATAACCATTCCTATCATTATTTTCGGATTATGAGTGGGTTGAACCATTTCCTTATCGTAGAGCAGTTCTTCGTACAGTTTTTCGCCCGGACGTAATCCGGTGAAAACTATATCGATTTCTTTGTAGGGTTCGCGTCCGGCAAGCCTAATCATTTTCTCTGCCATATCTTTTATTTTCACCGATTTGCCCATATCGAACACAAACACTTCGCCTCCTTTGCCAAAATTTCCTGCCTCAAGCACCAGACGGCAAGCCTCAGGGATGGTCATAAAATAGCGTATCATATCGGGATGCGTTACGGTGATTGGACCGCCTGCCCGAATTTGACTTTCAAAACGCGGAATAACCGAGCCATTCGAGCCTAAAACATTGCCAAATCGTGTAATAATCATGCGAATAGATGAGTTTCCGCGTTCTCGTGTCCGGCGAAACAGCGACTGTACGTAAATTTCGGCAATCCGCTTCGACGCGCCCATAACATTGCTGGGATTCACCGCCTTATCGGTCGAAATCATCACCAATGCCTCAACATTGAAGGCAACGCTCAAATCCGCCACATTTTTGCTGCCCAACACATTGGTTACAACTGCCTCGCACGGATGATTTTCCATTAGCGGAACATGTTTGTAGGCGGCTGCATGATACACATATTCAGGATGATGGATTTCAAAAACGTGTTTCATCTGTTCGTAAGACTCCACATTGCACAGAATGGGCACAAAACAGATTGTCGGATATTTGTCCTGCAACTCCAGACAGAGGTGATGCAGAGGCGTTTCGGCAATATCGAGCAACAATAGCCGCGAAAGTTTGAACTGACTGAGCTGACGCACAATTTCGCTCCCGATTGAGCCCGCCGCACCGGTAATTAAAACGGTTTTCCCTTCCAGATTTTTCCCTATCGAGTTGATATCTATATTGATGGGCAAACGTCCCAACAAATCTTCGATATTGATTTTGTTCAGCGGTTTCATTTTTTTGCTGTTTTCCTTCCATTCATCCCACGATGGAGTTGAAAATAAATCGATTCCGGTAGAAAAACAGAGTTCGGCAAGCAACTTTTTTTCGTCTTCATTTATTTCGGACGGGTTGATTAACACCGCGCGACAATATTTGTGGATTTTGGTGGCGTCGAGAATATATTCCCACCAATAAACGGGCAAATTCGCTATGTGTCTGTTTAATATACCCTGCTCCGACGAGGCGATGAAGCCCACAACCCGATAGGGTAACGAATCGCTGTGATTAATCATTTTCACCAAATCGACATTGGGACGTGTGATGCCGTAAATCAGCATCGGAATGATTTTATTCCGCCTGTTTGCACTGATTTTCAGATAATCGAAAAGCAGACGCACTGTCATTCGCATAAAAAAGATGCCTCCAAAAGTCAGCGAAAAATTAATCAAAAAACCGATATTGGGAAAAACAAACTTGTTCAAATAGAAATCAATCAGCGTATTAAATATGGTGAGCGTGAGATTGGCAAAAAATACTGCCTCCAAAATTCGTAGCACATCCCGAAATGTGGAATATCGCAAAATTCCCGAATGTGTTTTAAACATAATGAAATAAACAATATGAATGGCAAGGCAAAGCAGCAGTTTTTCTAAAAACGCCCGCAACACAAACGGTGCGCCTATCAAATTGAAACACAGAATATATGTTGCCGTAAACGACAATATCACCAACATGGTATCCGCCGCAAAAATCACTTTGCGGGGAAGATACGGAAACCGGCTTATCTTATCGAAAAACCATGGAATTTTTTTATGGATTTTGTTCTTAATATTTCGTAACATGTTTTTTAGTAAATATTTTTTTTCTTGATTTTAAATGAGATATAAGGTTATTGAATAAATGAATAAATGAATAAATGATGAGAAATAAACAATTTATAAACTTTCAATATAAGGATGAAATATTTACCGCAAGGAACGCAAAGCTTACGCAAGGAACGCAAAGGCTTTGCGCCCTTTGCGTAACCTTTGTGCCCTTTGCGGTAAAATATCACCGGCTTTTTGCCATGAAACAGGAACATCTTATTTATTTTTCATCCCTTAGATTGACGATTTTAGATTGACGATTTTAGATTATAAATTAAATATAAATATAAATATAAATATAAATATAAATTAAAAGTACAATGATTAAAAGTAAAGTTAAGTTTGCAGGCATGGTCCTGCTGTTGATGGCAACCTTGACAAGCGTCGGTTGCAGTAAAGATAAGGGTGATGATACCGAAACTCCGCCATCGGCTGAAATTCTCGACCTTGGCGACGGTTCGACCGCTTATGAAATCAAAGCCAATACGACTTTGAAGTATCCCAACACATACAACCTGAAAGGGTTTGTGTATGTAATCGATGGCGTAACGCTGACCCTTGAACCCGGAGTTGTGGTTAAAGGCGATAAATCGACCAAAGGCACGCTGATAATCGAAAAAGGCGGCAAAATTATGGCTCAGGGCACGCGCGACCGACCCATTGTTTTTACTTCGGCACAGCCGGCAGGCAGCCGTAAGGCAGGCGATTGGGGCGGTATAATTATGCTGGGAAAAGCCCGTAACAACCTTGGCGAACAGACTATCGAAGGCGGTATCCGCTCGAAACATGGCGGCGCCAACGACGCCGACAATTCGGGCGTGCTGAGTTATCTCCGCTGCGAATTTGCAGGAATAGAATATTCGACCGATAACGAAATCAACGGAATAACTTTTGGCTCGGTTGGTTCGGGTACTAAAATCGACCATGTTCAGGTCTCGTATTCCGGCGACGATTCTTTCGAATGGTTTGGCGGCTGTGTCAATGCCTCTCATCTGATAGCCTTTCGCGGCTGGGACGACGATTTCGACACCGACAACGGATTCAGCGGCAAAATTCAGTTTGCACTCGCACTGCGCGACCCGCAGGTAGCCGACAAATCGGCGTCGAACGGCTTCGAGTCGGACAACAAAGCCGACGGCGGACCCGAAACGCCTTTCTCCGAATGTGTTTTTGCCAACGTCAGCCTCTTTGGTCCGGTTGCCAATACCGCCTCGTACACCAACGCCCAAGTGGATAAAGGCAGCGCTATTGACTCCCGCTTTCAGGCAGCGCTGCACCTGCGACGCAATACCCGTCTCAGTATATTCAACTCGCTGATAGCCGCCTATCCTGTGGGGCTGATCATCGAAAACAATGGTCGCGGCGACGCTCAAGGTAATGCCACAGCAGGCTTTCTGAACGTAACAAACTGCGTAATGGCAGGCTGCATCAAAAATTGGCAGGACAAACAGGTCTGGACAAGCGGCTCGCAATTCAGCCCCGGCGATTCCGTCATTGTGCGCTCATATTGGGAACGCCCAGCCGGCGGCAATCGCGCATTTGCCACGCTTGGCGACCTGCAACTATCGGGCAATCCGCTCAATCTCGCCTCGCCCGTCGTTGTGCCCGTCGCCGGCAGCCCCCTGACTTCCGGCACATCGTGGACACACGCCAAAGTATCGACAGGCTTCGAAAAGGTGAACTATATTGGAGCATTTGCCCCCTCCGAAACCCCCTCGAACAACTGGACAAGCGGCTGGACAAACTTCGACCCGCAAAATACTGTGTATTAATGATTAGTGATTAATGATTAATGCGTCCCGCAGAATTTATAGTTCTGCGGGACGTTTTGTTTGAACCTGAAAAATCCCGCAGCCTTTTTGTGAAAAGGTTTCCGACCTTTTTGAAACAGCCGTTATTGCGAGTCGTAAAGGAGGCTTAGTGTCTGTCCGAAAACTCGGATACACGCAACCTCCGTCCCATCCTGTCCGCCGCAGGCATTAATCACTAATCATTAATCACTAATCACTAAAAAGCGTTGTTCGGTGTTTCATGCTTACGGGTTTTCCGGCGAGAGTGATTTCCTGTTTCAGGCGGACGTCGGTCGATGATGCGCCGATAAGAATTTCGTAACGTCCCGGCTCAACCGTCCATTTGCCTGCCGAATACTGCGCAAACAGTTGGGGCGAGAGGCTGAATGTTATCTTCTGTCTGTCGCCTGCCCGCAGTTCCACGCGCTTGAACCCCCGCAGACGTGCCGTTTTATTGGCGTTGTTGGCGGATACAATATATAACTGCACAATTTCTGCTCCGTCGCGTTGTCCGTTATTGTTTACGGTGAGCGATACGTCGATTTTCTTTGTATCGGTAGCCGTTTTGCCTGTAATTTTCAAACTGTCGTAACCGTATGTTGTGTACGACAGCCCGTGTCCGAAAGGATACATCGGGTCATTATTTGTATTGTTGTATCCATAGCGATAGCCGACAGGATTTTTCGCGTTGCTTTTCGGGTAAGTTGTGCAGAGTTTGGCGGAGGGATTGACCTTGCCTGTGAGAATATCGGCAACGGCATTTCCGCCCTCTTCGCCCGGATACCACGCCTGTAAAATGGCGGCGCAGTGAGGCTCAAACTCGGTAATAACAAGAGGTCGTCCACCAAAAATAATCAGCACAACGGGTTTGCCCACGGCGATAATCCGGCGCAGGAAATTTTCCTGCTCGTCGGGCAGGCGGATACTTCCGCGATTGCGTCCTTCGCCACTCAGATAGAGGTTTTCGCCCATAGCAGCAATCACAATATCGCTTTTGGCGGCAATTTTGAGCGCGTTGTCGATATCGGGAATTGGCAATCCGCGTATGGCAGTTGCCTTAACATTTTTCATTTGGGGGTCGCCGGCGTTGGCGTCGATTTGTATGTCCGACGCCGAACTCCAGTTGCAGCCGCGTTCATAGAGCAGGGTTTTGCCGGCTGGCAGCCGGTCGGTCAAACCTTCGAGCAGCGTAACCAGACGGGGGTTGCCGTAGTCGGGATAAAGACCTCGAAAAAAGCGTATCATATTTTGATGCGTATAATCGCCAAGCAGCGAAAACACTGCTCCGGCATTGGGACCAAACAGGGCGATTGTCGTCGCCGAGTCGGCAAGTGGGAGGGCGTTATTGTTTTTCAGCAACACAATCGATTGCGTTGCCAGTTCGTATGAAGTTTGTCGATGTTCTTTCGGGTCGAAATCTACGGGCTGTTCGGCAATAAATGCGTCCTTTTTATCAAGCAGACCGGCTTTGGCTTTGAGCATCAGCGCCCGTCGCAGGGCATCGTCGAGATTTTTTTCGGTGATGAGCCCGTCGGCAAGCGCATCTTTAAGAAAGGGGAACTGTTCGGGCAGCGGCAGTTCGATATCGCAGCCGGCAAGCAGTGCTTTGGCGGCGGCTTCCTTGCCTTTACCAAGATGATTAACGGCGCCATAATCGGACACAATTGCTCCGTCGAACCCCAGCCGGTTACGCAGAATATCGGTCAGCAACTCGTGGCTGCCGATGCAGTTGACGCCTTTCCATTTGTGATAGCCGGGCATAACCGAAATCACTCCGCCCCGACGGGTAACGGCTTCAAAAGGATAGAGCGTTTCCTCGAATAGTTCGTTTTCGCTGTCGGGGATACCGCCATAGCCGGCAAAATGTTTTGCCGTTGGCAGCACGCCGCCCTGCTGCAAGCCTTCAACAAAAGCCATTCCGAGGCAAGCCGTCAGATAGCCGTCTTCGCCAAAACCTTCCTCCATACGCTCGAAATGAGCGGTTTTGGAAACGTCGAGCATGGGCGACAGCGCCATTGTTCCGCCAACGCTGCGCATGGTGCGAGCTGTGTATTCCGATTTTTGGCGAATCAGTTCTGTATTCCAGCTGCAGGCAACGCCAATGTGCTGCGGAAAAACCGTAGCGCCGGCGGCGGTAAATCCACTGATGGCTTCTTCGTGGAAAATGGCGGGAATGCCCGAAGGCGTTTCGGTTACCAGATAGTGCTGTAATGCGCTGATATATTCGCGCAAGGCTGTCTGGTCGAAATTCAAATCGTATCCAAACTGGCTCAGATGCCCAACGCCGTGAGGAATAAGTTGGCGACATTTTTCGAGCGACAGTTTACCGTCGTCGCCCAGCAGTCGTTTAGGACGGATGCCGTACAACTGCGCAATTTTTTCGTCCGTATTCATGCTGCGGACAAGTTTTTCGACTTTCCGTTTCAGGGCGGCGTCGGAATTTTCTCCGCCCGAACATGCCGTCAACAAAATCAGCAAAACAAAGGCTGTAAATAAAGATTTTAAATGTTTCATAATACAAATATTTATAAGATATAATTTACTAAAAACCAGAAAAAACATACGATGCGTTTATTCAATCATCCTGTTTTTTTAGGCGACAAAAGTAATACTATTTTGTGGAATATGAAATTTTTGGGTACGAGCCTGCACACATCCATTTTGCGGTTTTGAAAAAAACAATTAATTTTGCGGCGTAAAAATTAGTAAAAAAAAGGATAAAAAAAATGATCACGACTAAAGAAAAGTACATCAATCCCTACACCGATTTCGGGTTTAAGAAAATATTCGGGACAGTGGCAAACAAGGATTTACTGC
>JAITIA010000103.1 GCA_031279695.1 Prevotellaceae bacterium
CGAGCGATGCATCTCTACGAGATGCAAAAACCGCAGCCGCCATGACAACGGCGCAGTCCTCTGCGAAGCGCTTTGTATTAACATTATGTATGTGTTTTGACTTTATAGACAGACACTAAGTAGCCCTGCAACACAAGCTTTTCCTGAGTGAGAGATTGAAATATGGCGACCGCAGGCACTGAAAACTGAAAACTGACCACTAATTTACACGATGATGCAGCATTCCGCAGGCGGCAAAAATATCTTCGCCGCGCGAGGCGCGGATTGTGGCGAGAACGCCGCGGGCGTTGAGATAATTTTTGAAGATTTCCATTGTTTCGGGCGATGACGGCGACAAATCGCTGTCGGAAATTTTATGGAAACGTATCAGATTTATGCGATAATTGCCGCCGCCAAACATCCTGACAAGGGCGCGGGCGTGCTTCTCGCTGTCGTTTACGCCGGCAAACATGATATATTCAAAACTTATGCGCCGCAAATATTCGTCTTTTTTTATAATATCGAGAGTGTCGGCAACGGGATAGAATTTTTGCATCGGCACAAGTTGCTGTCGTTCTTCGTCGAAGGGGCTGTGCAGGCTTATTGCCAGCCGGCATTTGCTGGCTTGCAGAAATCGTTGCAACCCGTCGATACCAATGGTTGAGACGGTTATGCGTTTGTGACTTTTTTCGTAGCCATATTCGGACGTAAGTATTTCGAGGCTTTTCAGCACCTCATCGATATTGTCTAACGGCTCGCCCATGCCCATGTAAACGATATTTGTCAGACTGTTGCGTTCGGGCAGGCTGCGTATTTGGTTCAGAATGTCGCCGGCGGAGAGATTTGCCTTCAAGCCTTGTCGTCCGGTCATGCAAAAACGGCAAGCCATGCGGCAGCCTGCCTGCGACGAAATGCAAAGTGTAGCGCGGTCGTTGTCAGGAATATAAACAGCCTCCACTGCCTGTCCCGTTGGCAGGGTATAGAGATATTTTTTTGTTCCGTCGGCAGAAATTTTGACGTCCGAAGGTGGCGAAACGCCAATTTCGCAGTTGGCGACAAGTATTTCACGCGCTTTTTTCGATAGATTGGTCAGATTATCAATCGAATCGACATGTTTTTTGTAGAGCCAGTCGGCAATTTGTTTACCCGAGAAGGCAGGCAAGCCGTATTTTTTTACGCAGGCAACAAGTTCGTCAAGCGTTTTACCATAAAGTCTGTCTTTCATCTGTTTATAATTTTGTTCCAGAAACCATGTTTTCGGGTATTTATACATGTAATTCCGTGTTTTTGAGCACAAAGCGTCCATTCTTGTGTGCGGAAAATCGGAACGTCGCCGGCGAGAATAATTTCAGAGGGACGATAGCAGGCGAGCGTTGCTTCGGGCGAGATATTCGACGTTTCGGTAACTATCAAACAATCAACCTCAAACGGTGTTCCCGAAAACCCGTCGCGAATTTCGAGTTGTGGCAGCAGCGCAATTCTTTGTCCTGCAAATTGAACGACGCCATTGTAAAAAGCGGGAACAGAGTCGGCGGTTGAAAAACGTTTCAGATTATTTTCCGATGTAAAACCGCGCGAAATAAGATAATCCCTTGTATTAAAGTGAAATGGAGTGTTGAGCGCCGACGGGTTGCGCAACTGTATTCCCTGTCCGTTTTCGATAAAATATGCCATAAAACTGTTCTTCAAACCAAAAACTCCAAACTCGCTGTGTTGGTTATTGTTGTATGAATTAAGGGCAACAATGCCAAATAATCCAATCAGAAATATCAGCATCAAATTTAGAAACATCCGCCGGCGAAATGCAAAGAGAAAAGCGAGCATCAGGATTGCCGCAACCAGCAGAAAGCACTGAATACCATTGATATTGATGCCGTCGAGCGTGGAAAATGGCAGCGAATGAAAAAATTTTACTGTAAGATTCATAAATTTAATACACAAGTCGAGAATTGTGCTACTCAGCGCCAAAAGCCACACGTTCCACGATAGGGCAAGCACCATCAAACCGATGTACATCACTATCGAAACAAAGGGAACGAGTATGAGATTGGCGCACATGAAGTAAGCCGGAAAAGTTTTGAACAGATACAGTATAACCGGCAAGGTTGCCAGCTGCGCCGCCACTGTTACCGACAGGCATTCGACTATGGCTTTGACAAATACGTTGCGACAGGGAATCAGTTTTATGAATTTAGGCTGAAAATATACTATCCCAAGTACTGCCAGATAAGACAGTTGGAAGCCGACGTCGAAAATGGCATACGGGTTGAACAGGCAAATGATAAAACACGAGAACGCGATATTGTTATAGGTGTTTTTTGGTCGATTGAGTATTTCGGAAACAACAAATATCGAGAACATTATACTGGCTCGCACTATCGATGACGCCATTCCCGCCACCGAAGCATAAATCCAGAGAATAATCAGAATAATCATCCCCCGGATAACAGCCAGCCGCCGACTGCGATTCATAAATTGCAGTAAAAAGTTCAGTACCATGTAGATTATGCCAACGTGCAAGCCCGATATTGCCAGCAAATGCACCGTGCCGGAGGCAATATACGACTGTCGGAGATCATCGTCGATAAGTTCCTTATTGCCAGTGAGCAGCGCGAGGGCTACGGACAATTCTTCGTTGCCGAGTTTGCTGTTTTGAAGAATGCGGCAGGCGGACTGCTGCAACATCAAAATGAACTTCTGATAGGGCGTTATTTTCACCGAATCAATTTTGACAATTTCTTTGTGATTGATAAAGGCGGTGTTATAAATCTGTCGTCTTTCGAGATAGTTTTTATAGTCGAATTCCTGTGGATTTTGCGGGGGCGATATTGTGTTAAAACTTGTTGCACAGAGCAAAACATCGCCCGCATCCAATTTTATCGCCGCGTCTTTGCCCAGATACACAATTGCCTGCTCGCTGCACCGTCGCCAGCGCTGACTGTCAGCAGAAAAGGCAAGTATTTCGACATTTGCACACACCGAGTTTTCGTTGATTTGAGGATTGGACTTTACACGCAGTTTATACAGATTTTGTTCTCCATCCGGAACGGAGCTTTGAACAGGCTGTATCTGAACAAGATAAACGCCAAACAAAAACATCAAACTCACACAGAAACAACCGTAAACCACGCTCCACAAATAACGGTTAAATACCTTAAACACTTGCAGCAAAAGCAATACAAGCATCAAGCCCGCAAATAGCGGTAAAACATTGATGTTGAATATCTCAAACCGTGTTTGGGCAATAATGCCAAATATCAGCGGAACAACAATTATTATCATTGGTGCACGTTTCAGATCGTCCAGAAAATCTGCCGAACCGTATCGATATTCAAACGACGAAGTCTTTGAAATACTGCTTATTTTATTGTCTTTTTTCAAGAATTAACTGTAAAATAATAGTCCGTTAGCCGCAAAGGTATAACATCAATTGTAAATCGTTCATTGCATTTTGGTAATTTTCTTTGCGTCCTCGTTACCGTTTTCGGAGGCTTGTTTATACCAGAACATTGCCTGTGCGTCGTCTTCTTCCACGCCCAGACCCATGAGATAGCAGTTTCCGAGTTCATACTGTGCGGGGTCGTAATTCTGGTCGGCGGCTGAGCGCAGCCATTTTACGCCTTCGGCGGGATTTGCGGGGACGCCCTCGCCGTTGAGCAGGAACATTCCTGCCTCGTATGCCGATTCGATATAGCCGGCTTCGGCGGCTTCTCTGATGTATCGGAATGCCTCGGCGCGATTGATTTCTGTGCCTGTGCCGTATTTGTAACACAGTCCCAATCTGTGTTTTGCGGACACATTGTCGCGGTCGGCGGCAATCGACAAATATTTGAATGCTTCTGTTTCGTTTCGTTCCACGCCAAGTCCAAAGAGGAAGCAAAAACCCAGTCCTTCGGTGATAAAATCCTGTTCGCCGGCGCATTGATAATATTTGAAAGCTTCGTCGTAGTTGGCATTTTCGCCGTAGAGAAAATAGTCGCCCAAAGCGAGTGCGGCTTGCATAGAGCCCTTGTCGAAGGCTTGGCGGAAATAGTCGAGTCCCTTTTCCACGTCATCGCCAATCACTTTGTAACAGTAGTAGTAACCAAGTTTATAGAGTGCATACGGATGTCCGTTGTTTGCTGGCGGAGTAATATATTCGAGTATTTTGTTGGCGTCGAACTGCAATCCTCCATATTCATATTCGTAAGCCAGAGCGAGTTCCACGCCGGCATTGTCGCTTTCGTTTTCAACGGCTTTGGTAAAGTAGTGCAGAGCGAGTTCGGGGTTTTCGGGTTTGCCGACGGCGTATTTGTAAATTCGACCCAGACAGTACATTGCGTCGGCGTCGCCACTGTCGGCGGCGCGGGAAAAATGCTCAAAGGCTTTGTCCGTATCCGGCTCGCCAACAAGTCCGTTCATATAATAGTGTCCAAGTTTGACGTCTGCGTATGGATATTTGTTGTCCGAAGCGGTTTTCAGCAGTTCAAACGCCTTGTCGCAGTCCTGTTCAACGCCAAAGCCATCTTCGTAGCACATTGCGAGTTCCACGCGGGCGTAGTTTGAATCCATTGCAACGGCGCGGTTAAAGTATTCGATTGTTTTTTCAGGATCAGGTTCTCTCGCCAGCCCCATACGGCAGTAACGTCCAAGCAGTTCTATTGCATGGAGATTGTTCCGTTCGGCGGCAAGGGAAAAATATTCATAAGCCTTGTGATAGTCATTTTTTTTCACAAATTCGGCATTCTGGTATCCCAAACCAAGCCGGAAGGGGGCATATTCGTCGCCGGTGGCGCAGGCTTTTTCGAGCAGTATTTTTGCCTGCCTCAGGTTTTTCCATGTTTTATTTTCTTCGAGCAGAAGATGAGCCTTTTCGTTCATGGCTCGCGGGTCGTTGTGTTCAATTGCCTGGTCGAGATATTCCATGCCCTGGTCGACGTTTCGATGTTCGTCGTTATAGAGATAAATAACTGCCAGATTGAATAATGCAAAAGTATCGTAGCATTCGATAGCCTTTTTGTTCCAGTATATTGCAGCCTCAATGTCGAGATATTGTTCGTTAAACCAGTAGAATTGACCGAGAAACGTCATTGCATGTGTAATGTTCCAGTCGGCGGCGTCCTGCAACATTTCCAGAGCTTCGTCAAAATCGCCCTCAATTTTTTCGGTAAGTATCAACACTGCTTTCTGATAGGTACAGTAAGGGTCGTTTGCCACCTCGATACCTCTTTCGTAAGCCGCGTTAGCCAGGTCGATATTTTGTTCGATGTCCTTGTAATAATTTCCCAGCAGATGCCACAACTGGTCGGCAGGTTTAGCTTCGATCGTGTATTTATCGATTTTTTCCTTATACAGTTGAGGTTCAAGACCCTCGTCGAAAAGGGCTGTAAGCAGATAGGCGGTTGCTTTTGAATATCCGAGTTTTTGTGATTTCAGCATCAGGCGTTTGCCTTTTTCCTTGTTGATGGGGATATTGTTGATGCCAAAATAGAGGAGATATCCGTAGTATGCCAGCGCCAGCGGGTCGTTGCAGCGCACGCCTTGCAGCATGTATCTTTCTGCTTTTTTTACATCGCGCAGAGGGTATCGAGCATTCAGATAGAGACTTCCAAGTTCGACCCAGGCTTCGGCAATGTCGGCGTCAATCAGTTTTTTGTTGAATACCACAAGTTTGGAAAACCAGCAGGTATAATTGTGGGCGTCGTATTTTGCCGATACATGCAGTTCGCGGGCGTTTGCAAACATTTCTCGACGCAGGTTCAACATGTTATCGTTCACCAGACCGGCGTCGATAGCGGCTTCGCACACTGCCAGCGCTTCGAGCCATTTTTCGGGGTTATCCAGTCGCTTCACTAATCGGGCAAATGATTCATCCGACAGATATTGCCGGATTTGTTTTTTTTCATTCAGCAGTTTTTCGTATAAATATTTAAATTCCATCTCTTTATTGTTTTCGGTTTATATTATCCCATTTTGCTTATGCCATTGAGAATTTCGGGTTCAAGTATCATTATTTTTCGTCCGTCGAGAGCGATAAAATTTTCGGCGCTGAAAGCCGACAGGGTACGAATGGCGTTTGCGGTTGTCATGTTCGACATGTTTGCCAGATCTTCGCGCGACAGGGTAACCTTCACCGTTTTACCGTCGTTTTCGTAGCCGTATGTTTCGCCCAGCGAGAGTAGTGTTTCGGCAAGCCGTCCGCGTATATGTTTCTGCGTCAGTGTTATTGTTTTTGTCAGCGAGAGTGTTATTTCCGTAGCAAGCATTTTGAGCATCTGCATCATCAGTCCCGAATTTCTTCTGAGAATGGTAAAAATCACATCTTTACTGACTTTGCATATCACCGAATCCTGAATTGTCATTGCCGAAACATTTTGTCGTTCTCCGGCAAATAGTGCGTGATAACCAATCAGTTCAACCGAATTGACGATTTTCATAATCCAGTCTCTTCCTGCCGGACCTTCTTTGTAAACCTTTACCTGTCCGGCGGTGAGGCAAATCAGGTGGTCGGAGATATCTCCTTCGTGGAACACGAGCCGTCGTTTAGGCACAAAAATGCAGGAACAATTGTCGGCAATCAGTTCTCTTTCTTTGTCGGTTGCGGCGCTCAGAATGCTGAAAAGCGCCTCAAGATTTTTGTCAAAATTAATCTCTTTTTTTGATTTCATTTTCAGGCAATATTTTCATTAAGAACTACATAAACAGAAATTATTGTTTGTAACCTAAAACAATTTGGGATAATCCTCTTCTACTTTTTGAAGTATGGTTGAAATTATTGTTTCCCTAAAAAATCTGGAATGATTTTTTATGTTATACTTCTCAAAAAAATATTCGATAACACGTATTTCTTTCTCATTGAAAGATATCGTTTTTTTATAATTTCTGTTCCGAGAAGTGTCGGACGCCTGTTCTTTTACCATATAAATCTGCAATTTAAAAAACTTATAAATTGCGGCAAATGTAATCAACAAATTTGGAATACACAAAAAAAATATGTTTTTAAACATTTATTTTGGCAAAAAAAACAGATGTTTGAAACATCAATAATCCTGATTTACATCGATTTAATAAAATATCATCAAGAATAAAAATTTTTTTGCAGTTTTGTTGTCGAAACCGCCTTTCAATCTTGTTCAAGATACAAAAAAATCAATTTTTGACAGAAATTTGAACAAAAATATCTGTTCGTTGTATCAGTCGCCGACGAACTTTTGTCGAAGAAATTTTTGTCGAAGGAAGGTCGAAGGAAGGTCGAAGGAAAGAAGACGGCGATGCAGTGTGTTTTTCGCAATATACCTTTATATATGTGTAAAGGCAATCAATCACAAAAATCCGCAAAATCTTTTTTTGAGGTGCTATTGATTTATGCAGAAAACTCTGCTATGTCCCAAAGTCCCGCAGGGACTGCACATTATTAACCGGTGGCTTTAGCCTCCGGACTCATGCACCACGCACGCCCAAGTCCCGCAGGGACGGTTTGCTCCGTGGCAATCTCTTGACCGGCAAACACCGTAGAGACGGGGCGCGCCCCGTCTCTACATTGCCACGCACAACGCCGCCGCAAACAATCTTCGCCGAGACGCACGCCGTGCGTCTCTACATCGCCGCAAACATTCCCCTCTTTTTGGAGGGGGCAGGGGGGAGGTTCACAAAAATCATTAAAATCACCTTAAAATCACAGTTCAGACTATCCGCCGCAGGCATTAATCACTAATCACTAATAAAGTCCCTGCGAGACTTGCTTGTGCGACGACAGGATGCATCAGCATAAATATAGGGATGTGAAATATATAAGTTATTTCTGTTTCCGGGCAAAAATACCGGTAACTTCTTACCGCAAAGGGCGCAAAGATTACGCAAGGTACGCAAAGGCATTGCGCTCTTTGCGGTAAACTTTGTGTCCTTTGCGGTAAAAAAAATCGCAAGTTTATAAGTTATTTATTTCACGTCCCATAGCACCTCAAAAAAAGATTTAGCCGGTTTGTTAGATGAAAGGAAAACACGAATTTGAATGGTGAGCAATGTTCGGGAGTAAAGTCGCACTCATATCTTACAAATTTTTATTCGCAACTCAATAATACTCTTTTATGTAGTTATACGCGCGATTAAATAAATCTTCGTCTTTGATTTGATATTTTGTCCAAAGCACTTTGCGTAATTCGCGTTTTACTTCGCGTTCGCCAACGGTGGAATTTTGCCAACCGTCGAAACGCACTACACGCACTATTTCATCTATATCGTTCACAATGCGTTCTACGATTGCCGGCGTGGTGTCGGTTTTCAATTCTAAAAACAATTCCGTTAATGCGGCTTTTGCTTTTTTCTGTTCTGTTTCGGGCAAAATGCCTTTTTCGGCTTGCAAGGTTTCTTTTGCCAATTCGCAGAGTTCTTTGATAAATTCTATGGAACTTATCAATCCTTTTTCGGCTTTGTCGCGTATGGCTTCCAAGCGTTCGCTCAGTTGCTTAAATATGGGATTATTGCCGTGTTTGCTTAAACGACTGATAAGTATTTTCAACAGCTTTTCGGCTTGTTTCGGGTCTTTTTTGTGCATCAAATCATCAATCACTTCGGCATTTAAAATCATTTCGTCCATTCCGTGATTGATACCTTCAACGTGTATGTGTTCGTGAATGAGCGCGGTGGTTTGTGCGCCAAGTGCGTGCCAAAGCAAGCGTCCATTGTCGTCCGACGAAGGTTTTACCGAAGTGTAAACCTGCGACAACCATTTGTAATCGTTCTGATATTCGTTCAGCACGCTGTCGGGCGAAAGGGCTTCCCACAATTTTGAAAGACTACTGTAATCCTTGGCAAAAGCATCGCGTTTTTCGTTGGTGTTAATGCAATCCTGCGCTTTCTGCAATCCTTCGAAACCCGCGATACGGCGGTCAACGCTTTCAAAATGCTGCAAACATTGCTGCATATACACAGGCAACCGGTCGCGCAATTCTTGCAGGTTGGTAATGACTGTTTTTACACTTTCCTCGTCAAATGCCAGGGCTTTCGCGGTGTCGTCAAACACGCCAAAATAATCGACAATGCGTCCGAATGTTTTGTTCGGAAACAAACGGTTGGTGCGGCAAATTGCCTGCAATAGTGTGTGGTCTTTCAACGATTTGTCCAAATACATTGTTTGCAAAACAGGCGCGTCAAAGCCGGTTAAAAGTTTGGCGGTAACGATTAAAAATTGCAAGGGCGAATCGGCGTCGTTAAACTTCTCTATAATTTTTTCTTGCCTGTCTTTGTCCATTGCCCATTTTTGTTTGAACTCAAAGTCATCGTTGGCAGACGAACTGATTACCACTTCGCTGGCTTCGGCAGGGAGCAGTTTTTCTAATTCTTCCTTGTATTGCACGCAGGCGTAGCGGTCGGGCGTTACAATCATTGCTTTCAGTCCTTCGGGCGCTACGTGAGCTTTGAAATGTTCGACAATATCGGCAACGATTGTTTTAACGCGCTCGGGCGATTTGAGAAATACAGCCATATTCGCGGCTTTTTGGCTCAGTTTGTTGCGGTCTTCTTCGCTCAGGTCGTTTGCCATTTCTTTAAAGGCAAGGTCTAAACTTTCTTTGTCGATATGGTAATTGGGCAGGCGCGGCTCAAAATGCAAAGGCAGGGTGGCATTGTCGCGAATACTGTCTTGAAACGTGTAGCGGCTCATATAACCTTCGGCATCTTCTTCGGCTCCAAAAGCCCAAAACGTGTTTCTATCGGCTTTGTTGATAGGTGTTCCTGTCAGACCAAACAGAAACGCATTGGGCAAAGCGTTGCGCATTTTGCGCCCCAAGTCGCCTTCCTGTGTGCGGTGCGCCTCATCAACCATTACAATAATGTTTTGGCGCGTGTTCATATCGGCGTAAGCATCTTTGAACTTATGCACCATCGTGATAATGATTTTGCGCGTGTCCTGTTCCAACAGCATGTGCAGTTCGCGTATGCTGTCGGCGGTTATCATATTAGGCACTTCGGCTGTGTTGAAAGTGGCGGTGATTTGCGTGTCCAAATCAATTCTGTCCACCACAATCATCACGGTGGGATTGTGCAGGTCTTGCTGCTTGCGCAGTTTTTGCGCGGCAAACAACATCAAGAGTGATTTTCCCGAACCTTGAAAATGCCAAATCAAGCCCTTTTTAACGCGACCGTCTTTTACACGCTGCACAATGGCGTTGGCGCCTTCGTATTGCTGATAGCGGCAAACCACTTTGATTTTTTTATTTTTGCTGTTGGTGGCGTAAACGGTGTAGTACTGCAAAATATCGAGCAGCGTGGCGGGCTTGAGCAAATGTGTAAGTTGTTTGGCTACATCTTGCAAACCAATAAACTGACTTAACTCGTCTTTTTCACTTTCTATTCGCCATGGTGCCCAAAATTCGAGCGGTGTGCGCACACCGCCAATAAACAGTTCTTTGCCTTCGGTAGCAAACGAAAATACATTGGGCACAAACAGTTGCGGGACGGTGTTTTCATACACTACGTTAATGTCGTGCGCACCATCGTACCAACTTACGGCAGGTCGCACGGGCGTTTTGGCTTCGCCCACCACAAGCGGAATACCGTTTACAAAACACACAATGTCGGGTATTTTGATTTCGCGGGCTTGCAGTTTAAACTGATTGGTGAGTACAAAACTGTTGTTTTGCAGGTTTTTAAAATCTATGAGACGCACCACTTCGTGCCGGTTGCCTTCGCCAATGGGCAGCGACACTTCGCCACGCAGCCAGCGGGCAAATTCTTCGTTGGCACGTACCAAACCCACGTTGCCAACGGTTATGAGTATGGCTCTGAGTTTATGAATTACTTCTTCGGCTTTTTGCGGATTGGCGGCAATGGCAGGATTGAG
>JAITIA010000115.1 GCA_031279695.1 Prevotellaceae bacterium
AAATCACCTTAAAATCACAGTTCAGACAATTGGCGGCGCAAGCCGTCCCGATAGGGACGGAATGTTGGTAGAAAACGCACGCCCAACCTCGTAACCACCGTCCCGATAGGGACGGAATGTAAAAATCGTCGATTATAATGTGCAGTCCCTGCGGGACTTGGGCGCGGGGTGGGTTCGCTGCCGGAGGCTGAAGCCACCGGTTAATAATGTGCAGTCCCTGCGGGACTTTCCGGCGCAGAAATCCGAAGGCATTTTAATAGGGCGCGATAAATCGCGCCCCTACGGCGCCGCAAACAATCACCTCTTTTGAAGGGGCAGGGGGAGATTCACAAAAATCAAATAAATCACTCTAAAATCAAGGTTCAGACAACCGACGCAAACATTCCCCTCTTTTGGAGGGGCAGGGGAGGTTCCTGCCAATCCTGCAAATCTTAATAAAATCAAGGTTCAGACCACCGCCGCAAACATTCCCCTTTTTTGGAGGGGGCAGGGGGAGGTTCACAAAAATCACCTTAAAATCACAGTTCAGACAACCAGCGAGGCAAACCGTCCCGATAGGGACGGAATGTTGGTAGAAAACGCATGCCCAACCTCGTAACCACCGTCCCGATAGGGACGGAATGTAAAAATCGTCGATTATAAAGTGCAGTCCCTGCGGGACTTTGGGACATAGCGAAGTTTTCTGCATAAATCAATAGCACCTCAATCTTTTTTTCAACCTGCGGATTGAATACAAAATAAACCATGGGGATTTTGAAAAAACGATTTTTTGCAGTCCACAATCCACATAAAATTTCCAAAAAGGAAAAAATTTTAAAAATTTCGATTCGGAGAGCTCAAATATTCAAAAAAACTGCTTTACATGAAAAAAAATTTTCGATCATTATTCTTCTTATTATCAATTAAATATATAAAATTTTCCCAAAAAATTCAACTTTAATGATTTTTGTTTTGTTTTTTTTTATAATTTCGCGTTTTGAAAAAAAACGTATTTTTAGTATAAATTATTAAAGAACAAGTTATTATTTTATGTATTGGACACTTGAATTAGCATCAAAATTGGAAGATGCGCCCTGGCCTGCTACAAAAGATGAATTAATCGATTATGCCATCCGTTCGGGTTCGCCGATGGAGGTAATCGAAAATCTTCAAGATCTGGAAGAAGACGGTGAAATCTATGAAAGTATAGAGGACATCTGGCCTGATTATCCGAGCAAAGAAGATTTCTTTTTTAACGAGGATGAGTATTGATTGCCGATGAAACGTATTATAAATACCGAAAAAGCGCCAAAAGCAGTAGGCGCATACAGTCAGGCAGTTGAGGTAAATAACACCCTCTATGTTTCCGGACAGATTCCAATCGACCCGAAAACAGGTAAATTTGCCGGCGACGATGTTAAATCGCAGGCACGACAGGCTCTTGAAAACACGCGGAATATCCTGCTCGCCGCCGGCTATTCGCTCGACGATGTTGTGAAATCGACAGTTCTGTTGAAAAATATTGGCGATTTTGCTGCTGTAAATGAAATCTATGCGGATTTCTATACCGGCAATCTGCCTGCGCGCGCAGCATACGAAGTTGCAAATTTGCCGTTGGGAGCGTTGATTGAAATAGAAACCATTGCTGCCAAGTAGGTGATATATCGAATGATATATTATAATCGACTGCCGTCGTCCAATACGGAAGCGGCGCGATTGGCTGTTGATGGCGTGGAAGAAGGAATAACCGTCGTGTGCCGCGAACAGACCGCCGGACGGGGACAGCGAGAAAACAAATGGCTGACAAATCCGTTTGAAAACCTGACCATGTCGCTTGTTCTGCGCCCGAGCCTTGCCGCAAGGGAACTGTTTCTCTTGTCGAAAGCGTTTTCTATTGCCGTAATCGACAGCCTGTCAGGTTTTGGAGTTGAGGCTCGCATAAAGTGGCCTAACGATATTTATGTGGAAAATCGAAAAATTGCCGGCATTTTGATTGAACATTCGTTTAAAGGCAACAGTCTGGAATACACCGTTATCGGTCTTGGGCTGAACGTGAGGCAAACAGTTTTTCCGCCATTCGATATTGTGCCGACTTCCATTGCTCTGGAAACGGGAATAATGCACAGACCGGATGATGTGCTGAAAACGGTACTCGACTGTTTTCTACCGCTATACACAATGTGCAATTCGCCGATTGATGAGCATAAAACTTTGACAGCGCAAAGATATATGGAAAAACTTTATCGGAACAAAGGTTTTTTTCCGTATCAACGACCAAAGGGCGAAATGTTTGAAGCAGAAGTTGTTGCCGTTGCTAATTCGGGCGAATTAATTCTCAAAGCAAAAAGCGGAGAAACGGAATCGTTCATGTTCAAGGAAATTGCTTACGCAAAACTTTGACGCCATTTATCTGAAAATCACCTGCGTTATAGCCCGTATATCCAAACTAATTGCTAATCATACTCGTTCCAGCATTTAATTTTTATATCGTCGAGGCTGTATCGGAGAAACGAGTGGATGAAGGCGGCAGCAAGGCGTGCGTTGGTTATCAGCGGAATATTGTAGTCGATAGCGCTACGGCGGATAATATAATCGTTGCGCAGTTCGCCCTGAGTTAAATTTTTCGGTATATTGATAACCAAATCTATTTTTTTCTCTTTGAGCAGTTCAAGGGCGTTGGGCTGGCGGTCTTCGTCGGGCCAGTGGACGAGTATCGAGGGCACGCCATTGTCGGCAAGGTAGCGATGTGTGCCGGCGGTGGCATGGATTATGTATCCGCGACCGGCAAGTTGTTGTGCTCCTTCAAGTAACTCGGCTTTTGTGGCTGAGGTTCCGGCAGAGAGCATGATATTTTTTTTGGGGATTGAGTATCCCGACGAGAGCATCGAATTAAGCAGGGCTTCGTAGAAATCGTCGCCGAGGCAGCCCACTTCGCCGGTCGAAGCCATGTCCACTCCAAGCACGGGGTCGGCGTTTTGGAGGCGCGAAAACGAGAATTGAGAGGCTTTGATGCCAACATAATCGAGGTCGAATGCCGATTTTTCGGGTTTTTCGGCGGGGATACCCAGCATTATTTTTGTTGCCAGTTCAATCAGGTTGATTTTAAGGATTTTCGATACGAAGGGAAAACTTCGCGAGGCTCGCAAATTACATTCTATTACCTTTATATCGTTGTCGCGGGCAAGAAACTGTATATTGAACGGACCTGTAATATCCAGCGCCTTTGCTATTTCGCGCGAGATGCGTTTTATGCGGCGAACTGTTTCGACGTATATTTTCTGCGGCGGGAACTGAATGGTTGCGTCGCCCGAATGAACGCCCGCAAATTCAACATGTTCCGAAATTGCATAGACCATAATATCACCGCCGTTGGCTACGGCGTCCATTTCTATTTCTTTGGCATTTTCGATAAATTCCGACACCACCACCGGATGTTTTTTCGACACGTCGGCGGCAAGCGCAAGAAACTGTTCGAGGTCGGAACTGTTTGAGCAGACATTCATTGCCGCGCCCGACAGCACATACGACGGTCGAACAAGCACCGGATAACCAACGGCGTCGATAAACTGATGTATTTCGTCGAGCGTGGTCAGTTCCTTCCATCTTGGCTGGTCGATTTTCAGTTCGTCGAGCATTGACGAAAATTTGTGGCGGTCTTCGGCGCTGTCGATTGATTTTGCCGATGTTCCGAGCAGGTGCACGCCGGCGTCCGCCAGCCTTATGGCGAGATTGTTAGGTATCTGACCACCCATCGAAATAACCGTTCCGGCGGGTTTTTCGAGGTCGATAATATCCATCACTCTTTCGTAGCTCAACTCGTCGAAATACAGCCTGTCGCACATATCATAATCGGTACTCACCGTTTCGGGGTTGTAGTTGATCATTATTCCGCGATATCCGTTATTTCTGATTGTCTGCAAGGAATTTACGCTACACCAGTCGAACTCCACGCTACTGCCTATTCGATATGCGCCCGAGCCAAGCACAACAACGGAATTATTGTCGTCGGGAAAATCGACGTCGTGAGCCACGCCGCTGTAAGTCAGGTAGAGATAGTTTGTTTGCGCCGGATATTCGGCGGCAAGCGTGTCGATTTGTTTAACGCAGGGCACAATGCCGCGCAGGAGGCGATGTTTGCGGACATGGTTCATCATTTCATCGCTGTCGGCATCCTTAAACAGCAGTCGTGCAATTTGAAAATCGCTGAATCCCAATCGTTTTGCCATTGCCAGCAGATTGTCGGGCAAACTGTTGAGCCCATCGAAACCGGCAACTTTATGTGAAAGGGCAATAATATTGTAGAGTTTTTCGATAAACCAGCGGTCGATTTTTGTCAATTCGTGGATTTTGTTCACGCTCATATTTTCTTCCAGAGCCTGAGCAATATAAAAGATACGTTTATCGGTTGGTTCTTCCAGCGCTTTTTCGAGATTGCCGGATGTTACCGCTCTGTTGGCAACAAAGCCGTGCATTCCTTGACCAATCATTCTCAGCCCTTTTTGGATTGCTTCTTCAAAAGTTCGACCTATAGCCATCACTTCGCCAACGCTTTTCATGCTGCTGCCAAGTTTGTGCGATACGCCGTGAAATTTACCCAAATCCCAGCGTGGAATTTTGCAGACCACATAGTCGAGCGCCGGTTCAAAGAAGGCGGGGGTGGTTTTGGTAACCGAATTGTCGAGGTCGAAAAGTCCGTAGCCCAGAGCGAGTTTAGCGGCAACAAATGCCAGCGGATAACCTGTTGCCTTCGACGCCAGCGCCGACGAGCGGGAGAGCCGCGCGTTCACTTCGATCACCCTATAGTCCTCCGAATCAGGGTCAAGCGCATATTGGACGTTGCATTCGCCAACGATGCCGATGTGGCGGATAATTTTAATTGCCAGCTCGCGCAGTTTGTGATATTCCTTATTGCTAAGCGTTTGCGAGGGCGCAACCACAATACTTTCGCCGGTGTGTATTCCCAGCGGGTCGAAATTTTCCATATTACACACTGTAATACAGTTATCGAACCTGTCGCGCACCACTTCGTATTCTATTTCTTTCCAGCCTTTCAGCGATTTTTCGATGAGCAGCTGGCTCGAATAAGTCAGCGCTTTTTCGGCGAGTTTGGTCAGTTCGGCGGCATTGTTGCAGAAGCCGCTGCCCAGCCCGCCAAGCGCGTATGCGGCGCGCACAATAATGGGATAGCCCAATTCTTCGGCGGCAACGAGGGCTTCGCCCACCGATCCAACGGCGTGGCTTTTTATGGTTTTGACGGCAATTTCGTCAAGTTTTTTTACAAAAAGTTCGCGGTCTTCGGTTTCGATAATTGCCTGAACAGGCGTTCCAAGAACTTGGACGCTATATTTATCGAGAACGCCCATTTGCCTGAGTTTCACACCGCAGTTCAGCGCCGTTTGCCCGCCAAAAGCAAGCAAAATGCCCTGCGGACGTTCTTTTTCAATAACTTTTTCAACAAAATATGGAGTAACCGGAAGAAAATATATTTTATCGGCAACATTTTCGGATGTTTGCACGGTAGCGATATTGGGGTTTATCAAAACCGTTTCGATACCTTCTTCACGCATGGCTTTCAATGCCTGCGAGCCGGAATAGTCAAATTCGCCGGCTTCGCCAATCTTCAATGCTCCCGAACCAAGGAGGATAACTTTTTTGATTTCGTTCATTTGCGGTTACTGTTTTTTCTATTAACAATCATTTAATTTCTATTTGTTTATGACTCTTTTTTTCTATGTCAATAAACTGTTTATCGGGGCGCAAAATTATATAAAATTCGGATAACAGAAAAAGTAATTCTGTAATCACCTGTCTTAAAAGACAAAAACAGGGTGAAAATTACGTTTGCGACGGCTGAAAGAATTATGAATTAATGTCTGTCCGAAAACTCGGAAAAAAAACTTCGTGCCTTCTTCATGAAACTTTGTGTAAGAAATTTTTGCCTGCACGAAGACTCACGAAGAAGGCACGAAGGCTTTTGGCATTATCCGGCTAAATCTTTTTTTGAGGTGCTATTGATAAAATATCTATTAGAATATTATTATGAAATGAACGTCATAGCAATCCAAAGTCCCGCAGGGACGGAACTTTAATAACCGCTGGCTTTAGCCTGCGGATAGCGACCCGTACCCACACGACCACATACCGGCATCGTCCCGTCAGGGACGACGCCGGCAAAAT
>JAITIA010000143.1 GCA_031279695.1 Prevotellaceae bacterium
TTAATTACATTAACAAAGGATTGCGCGCAACGCCCCTGCGTCGGCGAATGTATTTTCCGCTGCAGGCACTGACCACTGACCACTGACCACTAATCACTAATCACTAATCACTATTCTGAATAACGTTTTTCGTTATCTCTGTGTAACAGTTAATTACATTAACAAAGGATTCTGAATAACGTTTTTCGTTATCTCTGTGTAACAGTTAATTACATTAACAAAGGATTGCGCGCAACGCCCCTGCGTCGGCGAATGTATTTTCCGCTGCAGGCACTGACCACTGACCACTGACCACTAATCACTAATCACTGACCACTAATCACTAATCACTATTTCCCCTACCATTGATGAAGGCACTACCCACTGGTCGAATTCTTCGGCGGTGAGATAGCCTAATTTTATGGCTGTTTCTTTGAGGCTCAAGCCTTCGCGGTGGGCAGTCTGCGCAATTTCTGCTGCTTTGTAGTATCCTGTTTTTGTGTTCAGGGCAGTAACAAGCATCAGGCTGTTATTCACGTGTTTGTCGATATTTGCATGCAGGGGTTTGATGCCTGTTGCGCATTTGTTGTTAAAACTGAGGCAGCCTTCGCCAATCAGACGGGCGCTGTGGATAAAGTTGTAGATTATCATTGGTTTAAAGACGTTCAGTTCAAAATGACCGGTAGCGCCGCCGATATTGATAGCCACATCGTTGCCTAAAACCTGCGCGGCAATCATTGTAAGGGCTTCGCACTGTGTGGGATTGACCTTTCCGGGCATAATCGAAGAGCCGGGTTCGTTGTCGGGGATAAACAGTTCGCCTATTCCTGAACGGGGTCCGGAGCTTAACATGCGTATATCGTTTGCTATTTTCATCAGACTGACGGCTACGGTTTTAAGCGCACCGTGCGCTTCCACCACTGCGTCGTGCGAGGCGAGGGCTTCGAATTTGTTTTCGGCGCTCACAAAAGGCAAGCCTGTGAGTTTGGCAATATTTTCAGCAACCAGACCGGCATATCCTTCGGGAGTGTTTATTCCTGTGCCTACGGCAGTTCCGCCGAGGGCAAGTTCGGCAAGATGTGGCATGGAATTTTTTATGGCTTTCAATCCGTGTGTCAATTGCGAAACGTATCCGCTAAACTCCTGTCCCAGAGTGAGCGGGGTGGCGTCCATGAAATGTGTACGACCGATTTTGACAACATTTTTAAAGTCGCGACTTTTGGAGGCGAGCGTATCGCGCAGTTTTTCGAGTCCGGGGATTGTGCATTCCGTCAGCAGTTTATAGGCGGCGATGTGCATTGCCGTAGGAAAAGTGTCGTTCGACGACTGCGATTTGTTTACATCGTCGTTGGGGTGCAAAAATTTTTCTTTGTCGGTCAATTTTCCACCTTTGAGTACATGAGCGCGATATGCAATCACCTCATTGGTATTCATATTGCTCTGCGTTCCGCTGCCGGTTTGCCATACGACGAGAGGAAACTGGTCGTCGAGTTTATGCGCCTGAATTTCGTCGCAGACCTGAGCAATCAGTTCTGCCTTTTCCTGAGAGAGAACGCCGAGTTGATTGTTAGTCAATGCGGCGGCTTTTTTCAGATAAGCAAAACCTTCGATAATTTCTTTGGGCATACGGTTAATATCCGTTGCGATTTTAAAGTTTTCGACACTTCGTTGAGTTTGAGCGCCCCAATAAACATCTGCGGGAACTTTTACTTCACCCATAGTGTCTTTTTCAATTCTGTATTCCATTTTTTTATACTATTCAATTGATAACAAGCCTAATCGACGGAATAATACCCCGATTAAACGGCTGCAAAATTAATACTATATTTTTTGATTGACAAATTTTTTGAATCACGGCTAAATCTTTTTTTGAGGCGCTATTGATTTATGCAGAAAACTCTGCTATGTTCCAAAGTTCCGCAGGGACTCCGGTTGTTCGGACGAGGCTGTGCCTCGTCCGGTTTATCTTGGCAGGCTGCGCCTGCCAACAAAGGTGCAAATGCAGGCACAGCCTGCAAGGATAGAGTGGACAAGGCAGAACCTTGTCCCAACAGCCGTGGCTGGTTCGCTGCCGGAGGCTAAAGCCACCGGTTAATAAAGTGCAGTCCCTGCGGGACTTTCCGCCGCAGGCATTTTTTCCTTATAAAAATTTTTTCATAGCACCTCAAAAAAAGATTTAGCCAAAATCCATTCGGTTTGTGCATTTATAAAAAAAGTCATACCTTTGCGGCGAAAAAATATAAAAGAAACCTCTAATAATTTGCTTTTTCAAGGCGGGCGAGGCGAAAAGCGGAGTTGACAAATAGTAAATGAGTGTTTTCGAGCCGAAGCACAACGCCGAAAAGCGAGTTATTAGAAGTTTCCATAAGAATTTGAATTATTAATTACTAAATATATATGTATTAAGATGAAAAAAGTATTTATTACCTTATGTATTGCTGCTTCGGCGATGGCGGCACAGTCTCAAAACATTGCCCAAACAGGCGATAACATCGCTTTCCCGCTATATAAATATAATGTAGTCTGGAATTCGCCAAGCATGAATGCCGCAGGGTCTATGCCGATTGGCAATGGCGATCTCGGTGCAAACGTCTATGCTCTCAAAAACGACGATTTGTATCTACTGCTTGGTAAAACCGACGCCTTCGACCGTAGCGGAAATGTCCTGAAAACAGGACGTGTAAAAATCCATCTTCATCCAAATCCTTTCAGGGATATGAGTATTACTCAGACTCTCAACCTCGAAAAGGGATGTATCGACATCACCGGACTGTATCGATTTACCGAGCAACGGGTGAACATACGCATCTGGACTGACGCAAACAGCCCTGTTTATCGCGTTGAAATTACATCTACTCACGATATTGACCTCCGCGTAGAGCCGGAATTTTGGACTCGCAACGATGGCTCAACCGATAAACTCGAAACCAAGGGAAACCGGTTGCTCTGGCATTACTCTAACGCTAACCGCAGTGTATTTGAGGAAGATCTCGCCTACTACGAAATATCCGAAATGGCGCGTACTCACCCTGACCCCTACAAGTATAATACCTTTGGCTGCGCAATACAAATCCCCGGTTTAACTCCTGCCGACGGTTGTTTCAGCGCTTGTGGACGCTCGTTTAACATCGAAATTGCCTCGCTTACTCAACAAACTCCCGATATCGACCTCTGGCGTCGCCAACTTCTTGCACTGCTCGACAATTACCAGCGCAACGACGCTTGGGAAAAGCATTGTAGATGGTGGACGGAATTTTGGAATCGCAGCTGGATAACCGCTTCGGATAATACTTTGCCCGACGAAGAACGCGAAAAAAGCGTGCCGCCTGCCTCAGCAGGCGTTCGCGCAGAGAAGGACGGCGGGTTTATCGTCGCCCAATCGTACAACGTATCCCGATACATCATGGCTTGCCAGGGGCGCGGACGCTATCAGGCTCAGTTTAATGGTGGTATATTCACTACCCCTTTCCCAAATTACCGTGCCGGAGGCAATTTTATGTTTAACGAAGATGAACGCGACTGGGGCAACCGCTTTACCTTTCAAAATCAACGCCTACTTTACTGGTTTATGCCCAATGCAGGCGACCTCGAAATGATGCGTCCTTTCTTTAACTATTACCTCTCCATACTCGACCTCCGGAAGGCGATAACTAAAGCATGGTTTGGACATGAAGGCGCATACTGGCGGGAGAATACGCAGCTTACTGGACGCGAAATCGACGACGCATCAAACTATCCACCTCTTATCAACGGCAAACCGCCAAAGACCGAAAAGGGAAAACCACTGCCTCCAGGATGGTATCATAACTATCATTTTAACTCTGGTATGGAACTGGCGGCTATGGCTTTAGAATATTATTTGCATACAGGCAGCGCGGCTTTCCTCAGCGACACGCTCGCTCCACTTGCTCGTGAAGCGCTACTCTTCTACGTACATCATTACGACAAGGACAATAAGGGTAAACTTTATTTCTATCCCTCTCAGGTGCTCGAAACATGGTGGGACGCCGCTAATCCTATGCCCGACGTTGCCGGAATGCACTATCTTGTATCCGAACTGTTAAAGATAAAAGACCTCTCCAAAGACGATAGAAAACTCTACGAACAGATAAAAAAACAGATGCCCGACCTTCCGATTGGCGACGAAAACGGTAAAAAATTCATGCTACCAGCAGCAACATATAAAAAAGAGATACGAAATTCCGAAAACGGTGAACTTTACGCCGCTTTTCCATACCCTGTTTTTGGGGTTGTAGCCGGTAATCCTGAAATAGTTGCCGAAACAATGGAAAGGCGAGCAAACAAAAATGCTATAGATTATCGCTGCTGGACGCAGGACCAGATACATTATGCCTGTGCCGGAATGGGTAAAGAGGCAGCACACGGGCTTGTACATCGATGGGAGAAATACAGCGAAAATCTTCGCTTCCCCTTCTTTGGAAAGGAACGACCAGATTACGTACCCGACCTCGACCATAATGGTTCGGGATGTATTGCTCTGCAAAAGATGATTGTACAGGAAACCGATAACAAGATATTTCTCTTACCTGCATGGAACCCCGAATGGGACGCTAACTTCAAATTACGCCTTCGACACAACACTGTAATACAAGGAATAGTCAAAAACGGCAAACTCCAATCATGGTCAATCACACCCGAATCGCGTAAAAAGGACGTTAAAGTAATGTTTACTAATCGATAATTAGTAGTTAATATACAACAAAGTATATATTAATATATTAATTTTATATCTGATTATTTATATCATTCATACAGAAATTGACAAACAGGCTCGAAGCGGGCAGAGTAAATATCACTCTCCCGCTTTATCGTAACACAAAAATAATAATTCAAATAAACAATATTCATTAATTAAAACAAAAAAATAGCATGAAAAGAAACTGTTTTTTATTTATTTTGGCAGCAGCGCTGCTAACATCATGCACTAATGTGCAATTTATTGAAGTCGAACTCTCAAGCCTCGACCTCAAACTATTTCCCTCAGGCTGGGGTGAAACAAAAACAAACCTCTCAATCACCGACCGACCTCTTAAAATTGCAGGTACAGTCTATGAAAAAGGAGTAGGAACTCATGCCGGAAACGAGATGTTATTCAAACTCGACGGCAAACGCGGACAATTTACCGCTCTTGTTGGTATTGACGACAATAGCAAAGACGGAACGGTCAATTTTATTGTTATTACCAATCGCGGCATTGCATTCAACAGCGGAATAATGAAGCGTGGCGACCCTCCAAAACAGGTGGACGTCGATCTCAATGGCGTTACCGAACTATGTCTAATCTCCGACCCCGCAGGCGACGGCATTCATAACGACCACGCCAACTGGGTAAATGCAAAGTTTAGAGTACAAACTGCGCCAATTGCAAAGAAATATGAGCCGGAAGAGCCATATATTCTGACGCCGGCGCCTGCTCCGGCGCCGCGCATCAACGGTGCAAAGATTACCGGAGCATCGGCAGGCAAACCATTTATGTTTACTGTGGCTGCCACAGGCTTGCGACCAATGAAATTTAGCGCCGAAAACCTTCCCGAAGGCTTGGCTATCGACGGTGCAACAGGTGTGATTACTGGAATTTGCAATAATCCGCGCACTTATATTGTGCCAATTGCAGCAAACAATAGCGAAGGAACTTGTCGCGATACACTTGAAATCGTCATCGGAGGCGGTTTGGCGCTAACCCCTCACATGGGATGGAACAGCTGGTACATATATCAGTTAGGTATAACTCAGGATATCATGGAACGAAGCGCTAAAGCAATCTGTGAACATGGACTTATTAACTTCGGATACTCTTACGTGAACATCGACGATGGCTGGGAAATCAAAGTCAATAGCAACGACCCCGTTGTTGGTGGTAATGTACGCAATCCCGATGGCACAATCCGCACAAACCTCAACTTCCCCAATATGAAAAAAATGACTGATTATATCCATAGCCTTGGACTGAAAGCAGGTCTCTACTCCTCGCCCGGATTCGCAACTTGCGGTGGATATGCCGGCTCGCTCGGACACGAGGAGCAGGACATTACGACCTTTGTTGAATGGGGCTTCGATTTCTTGAAATACGACTGGTGTTCTTATCAACGAGAAGTAAAATCAACCGGTCTGGACGAATATAAAAAGCCCTACCTGCTCATCTCGAAATATCTTCGCAACGCTCCTCGCGATATTATTCTTAATCTATGTCAGTATGGCATGGCAGACGTATGGAAATGGGGTAAAGATGTTGGAGGACAATCGTGGAGAACTACCGGAGATTTGGGTATGAGTACCAAAAAACTATCGGAGGCAATGTTCACAATAGGCTTTTTTCAGGAACAAATACGACAATACTCCGGTCCCAATGGATGGAACGACCCGGACTATCTTCTCTTCGGCAATATCTATGAATGGGAAAATAAAAAAACAATACCCTCGCCTTTCTCGCCAAGCGAACATTATACCTGTATGACCTTATGGAGTATGATGCCCGCGCCTCTGATATTCAGCGGCGATGTTATTAATCTCGATGAATTTACTAAAAATGTCCTGTGCAATGCCGAAGTAATCGATGTCAATCAGGATAAACTCGGAAAACCGGGTTACAGTATTCTCAAACGCGATCTTATTGAAGTGTGGAAACGCGAACTCTCGGACGGAAACACCGTTATAGCGATATTTAATCGTCGTCCTGTAAAGGCTAACGTAAACATCGATTGGGCAGAACTTGGATACGAAGGCAAATATCAAGTCCGCGATATCTGGCGACAGAAAGACTTGGGTAAGATTTCAGGTGTAAAATCTATCGATATACCTCGACATGGATGTGTGATGCTTAAATTAAGTAAACAGGCAAAGTAAACACGTATCAATAGCAAATAGCAAATCGAAGCGAGCAAGTATTACTCTGCGCCTCCGCCGAGCCTTCGCTGAAACATTCAGAATATTCTGAAAGCTCCGCCGAGCCTCCGCCGATACATTCAGAATATTCTGAAACCTCCACCGAGCCTTCGCCAATATATTCAGAATATTCTGAAAACTCCGCCGAGCCTTCGCCGATATATTCAGAATATTCTGAAATCTTCGTTTAGTAGTAGAAAATATATTCAGAACAATCTGAAATCTTCACCAAACCATAGTTGAACTAATCGAGTAAATTGTTTAGTGCTTAATAAGGCGCTTGTTGCAGTTTTTAGCTCCGATTTGCCGGTTTTTGCAATGCCTGTCGATGTTTTATTATATAACATAGCAGTATAATCTTAAAAAAATCATATAATGAAGAAAATATTTCTATTTTTATACCTGATTGTTGCCGTTTCAACAGTAGTTCGTGCGCAAACTAAGCCCGACGTCGGTATGTATAACGTTGTTTGGGATACTCCGAGCAGCAATTCCTCCGAATCGATGCCCTGCGGTGGAGGAGATATCGGGCTAAATGTCTGGGTCGAGAACGGCGACATACTTTTTTACATCTCGCGCAGCGGTACTTTCGACGAGAACAACGAAATGCTCAAACTTGGGCGTGTCCGCCTGTCGCTCAGCCAAGATATTAGCGGGGCTAACGACTTTCGTCAGACGCTGCACTTGGATAAAGGCTGCGTTTCTGTTACCGGCAACGGGCTTGAGGCGCTGATTTGGGTCGATGTTTTCCGTCCCGTAATCCATGTTGAAGTTTCCGGCACAAAGGCTTGCGCTTTGAAGGCGGCTTACGAAAATTGGAGATTCGACGATTATGTTCCGCCGCAGGGTCATGAACGGTCGAACAGTTTTAGGCGATATGCAAAGAGATATGATGTTAAAACACGCAAGGATGTGGTTGAAACCTCGCCCGATATGATTGTTTTTTACCACCGCAACCGTTCCGATATCGACGATATTTTTGACCTGACCGTCAGTCAGCAGGGTTTGGAGGCTGTGAAGGGCGAAATGTACAACCCAATCCGCAATCTTACCTTTGGCGGCTATATGCGAGGCGACAATCTTCAATATAAAAGCGTTGCCGACGGCAAATATATCGACACTCCCTTCCGTGCGTGGTTGATGGAGAGCAAAAAAAACTCGCGCCGCCACAATATAGAAATCGGCTTGCATGTTGAACAGACGCCAAACTCGGCTCAAGAGTGGAAAACGCAACTTGACAGCATCCGCCGCGAGGCTGCCAACGTTGCCAAAACTGCTCGACGCCGGACGCTCGAATGGTGGAAGCAGTTTTGGGACAGAAGTTACATCTTTATTGAAGGAAATAAGGAGGACGAGCATTGGCAAATCGCCCGAAACTATACAATTTTCCGCTATCAACTCGGATGTAATGCCTACGGCAAGTTTCCTACCAAGTTCAACGGCGGGCTTTTCACCTTCGACCCTGTTTTTATCGACGCAAACATGCATGGAACCCCCGACTTTTATAATTGGGGCGGCGGAACGATGACTGCACAGAACCAGCGCCTTGTTTATTGGGGCATGTTGCGCAGTGGCGACTTCGATATGATGAAATCGCAGTTCGATTTCTATCTTCGGACGCTCAAAAACGCAGAATTACGCACCAAAGTTTACTGGAATCACGCCGGAGCCTGCTTTGCCGAGCAGATTGAGAACTTTGGTTTGCCCGTACTTGGATTTTATTACGACCGCCACGACGGTTTCGACAAGGGTATCGAGTATGAACCCACAATTATTTACCAATGGGAGACCGTTTTTGAGTTTTGCATGATGATTCTCGAAGCAGAAAGGTACGCAAACCGCGATATTTCCGAGTATATCCCTCTTATTGAGAGCTGCCTGACGTTCTACGACGAGCATTACCGCAAATTAGCCGTCGAACGCGGCATTTTGCCCTGGGATAGCCGGCTCAACAGCTTCGAGTGGACGCCAACAACCGAGTATTATGTGTTTTATCCCACTGCTGCCGCCGAAACTTACAAGATGGCGCTCAATTCTACAACTGTTGTCTGTGCTTTGAAGGTCATTCTTGCGCGAATGACCGAACTGCCCGACAAATATCTCTCCGCCGAGCAGCGCAAAAAGTGGGAGGAGATGCTTAAACGCATCCCGCCAATACCTTTGCGCACGCTGAACGGGCATAAAATGCTGGCTCCGGCAGAAACCTGGCAGTATGTCCGCAATTTTGAGTCGCCTCAGTTGTATCCCGTCTTCCCGTGGGGACTTTATGGAGTGGGTTTGCCCGATTTGGACGTCGCCCAAAACACTTATAACCACGACCCGCAGGTTCAAAAGTACAGAGAGCAGGGTTCAAACAGCTGGATGCAGTATCCAATCTTTGCAGCGCGGCTTGGAATGACCGACGAGGCTGCATATCAGATTAAACGGAAACTGAAAAACTCCAATCGCCGCTTCCCTACCTGGTGGGGTCCGGGATTCGACTGGGTGCCCGACCATAATCATGGAGGCGTGGGAATGATTGGCTTGCAGGAGATGCTTATGCAGACCGTTGGCGAGAAAATTTACCTGCTACCGGCGTTTCCAAAGGACTGGAACGTGGATTTTAAACTCAATGCTCCGTATCGGACCACCGTCGAGGCTACTGTGAAGGACGGCAATATTGTTAGGCTCAAAGTTACGCCCGAAGAAAGGCTCAAAGACGTTGTTTATTAATTAAAAAATCATATAATGAAGAAAATATTTCTATTTTTATACCTGATTGTTGCCGTTTCAACATCAGTTTGGGCGCAAATCAAGCCCGACGTCGGTATGTATAACGTGGTTTGGGATGTTCCGAGCCGTAATTCCTCCGAATCGATGCCCTGCGGAGGAGGAGATATCGGGCTAAATGTCTGGGTCGAAAAGGGCGATATTCTTTTTTACATCTCGCGCAGCGGTACTTTCGACGAGAACAACGAAATGCTCAAACTTGGGCGCGTCCGCCTGTCGCTCAGCCGAGATATTAGCGGCGGCAACGACTTTAGGCAGACGCTGCAGCTCGATAAAGGCTGCGTTTCTATCACCGGCAACGGGTTGGAGGCGCTGATTTGGGTCGATGTTTTCCGTCCCATCATTCATGTTGAAGTTTCCGGCACAAAGGCTTGTGCTTTGAAGGCGTCTTACGAAAATTGGAGATTCGACGACTATGTTCCAATCCCCCGACAGTTGTTTTCGACCAGTTTCAAGCATCCTCATAAGGACTATAAGGTGATGACGCGCAAGGATGTGGTGGAAACATCGCCCGATATGATTGTTTTTTACCACCGCAACCGTGAAGATATCGACGATATTTTTGACCTGACCGTCCGTCAGCAGGGTTTGGAGGCGGTGAAGAGCGAAATGTACAACCCAATCCGCACTCTTACCTTTGGCGGTTATATGCGTGGCGACAATCTTCAATATAAAAGCATTGCCGACGGCAAATATGCCGACACTCCCTTCCGTGCGTGGTTGATGGAGAGCAAAAAAAACTCGCGCCGCCACACTCTCGAAATCGGACTCCATGTTGAACAGACGCCAACGCTCGATGAATGGAAGGCTGGGCTGACGGAAATCAGCCGTAGCGCTGTTGCCAGCCGCAAAATTGCACGTAAAAACACACTCGACTGGTGGAAACAGTTTTGGAGCCGGAGTTTTATCTTCATCGACGGCGCTCCTAACGACGAACATTGGCAAATTGCCCGCAACCACACGCTTTTCCGCTATCAACTTGGATGTAATGCCTACGGAAAGTTGCCTACAAAGTTCAACGGCGGGCTTTTTACCTTCGACCCTGTGTTTGTGGACAGCACAAACCATGCTACGCCAGACTATCGCTCGTGGGGAGGCGGCACAATGACCGCTCAAAACCAGCGCCTCGTGTATTGGCACATGCTCAAGGGAGGTGATTTCGACATGATGAAGCCTCAATTCGACTTTTATCTCCGTGCGCTCAAAAATGCCGAACTTCGCAGCCGCGTTTACTGGGGTCATAACGGCGCCTGTTTCACCGAACAAATCGAACAGTTTGGTCTCCCCGAACTCTTTGAATATGGTTGCGACCGCCCCAAAGATTATCACCTCGGATTGCAGTATAATTCATGGCTCGAATATCTTTGGGACACCGTTTTTGAGTTTTGTATGATGATTATTGAAACTGAAAGGTATGCTAACCGCAATATTACCGAGTATATTCCACTTATCGAGAGCTGCCTTTCGTTTTTCGACGAGCATTACCGACTTATGGCTCAGCAGCGCGGCATAAAAATCTGGGACGGGCAGGGTCGATACGTCTTTTATCCATCGTCAGCCTGCGAAACCTACAAAATGAGCTACAATCCTTCAACTGTAATCGCCGCTTTGCAGGTTGTTCTCTCCCGTCTTTTAGAATTACCCGACAGTTACCTCACTTCCGACAGCCGCGCCCGCTGGTTGGAGATGCTCAAGCGCATTCCACCACTGCCTTTCCGCGAAATTGAGGGGCGGAAGATGCTTGCGCCAGCCGAAACTTGGCAATATATCAACAATCAGGAAGCTCCGCAGCTCTATCCCGTCTTTCCATGGGGGCTCTACGGAGTTGGAAAGCCCGATATTCAGACAGCAATCAACACTTATCTCTACGACGAGCAGGTTGTTAAGAATAAAAACATACTGAGTTGGAAACAATACCCCATTTGGGCTGCCCGACTTGGCATGACGGCGGAAGCCGACAGTCTTATCCGACTAAAATTGCGCGACGCCAACCGTCGTTTCCCAACTTGGTGGGGTCCGGGCTACGATTGGGTACCCGATCACAACTGGGGCGGCTCAGGAATGATTGCCTTGCAAGAAATGTTGATGCAAACCGTAGGTGAAAAAATCTACCTCCTGCCTGCCTGTCCAAAGAATTGGAATATAAACTTCAAACTCAATGCTCCCTACCAAACAACGGTGGAAGCAACAGTAAAAAACGGCAAAATTATCTCCCTAAAAGTAAGTCCCGAGGCGCGTCGTAAGGATATTATCATCATCGGGCAGGATATTAACATCGATAATTAGTGATTAGTGATTAATGATTAGTGATTAATCAGTTATTCAATTAATCAGTTAATTATTAAATAAGTCCCTGCGGGTCTTGGATTGCTCAGCCCGTTTGATGTACTTTATGGACAGCCCGTTTTTTACCTGAAAAGGCTCACTGTCGGGAATATAATTCAACCAGACCTTCGGGGATTTCGGTGTGTATAAGTTTTTTAGCATGATCGCAGCGCTTGACGCCGTTCAGCGGAATTATCAATTTTTCTTCGGACGAATCGATTTCCAGACAGGGATTTCCGGGAAATTCATACACATAGATCACCGTTCCAAGCGTTCCATGTTTTTTGTCGCTGACGGTGAACCCCACAAGTTCCTGCAATTCGGAAACCGCCTCGCTGTCTGTTACCGAGCTGTTTGGAAACAGAATTTTTTTTCCGACCAGTTCTGCTGCCAGAGTTTCCGATTCCATGTTTTCGAATATTACTTTTGCCCGCTGTCCGCGACGTTCAAACAGTTTGAAATAAAAAGGGACCGGCAGTCCGTCGATTTCGACAAACACTGGTCCCTCATTTTTTTCGTCCGTCACATTTTTGTTTATTTTGACAAGCAATTCTCCATTCGTACCAAAAGTTTTCAGTACTTCGCCAAACAAACAGTAATCTGTGTCGGTTGCCATTGTTAAGCCTCCGACTGTTCGGCGTTTTCGGCACCGTTTGTCTCCGCCGGTTCTGCAACTTCTGCCGATTCTGCAACAGTGGCTGCCACTTCTGCCTGTACTGCTGCAATGCGTTTTTGTGCAACAAGGGCGGCTTTGGCGTCTTTGACTTTGGTTTCGGCTTCCAGACGGAGTTTTTGCTTTTCCTGATGGAGTTTTTCCATCTGATCCTTTTTGTTTTGGATTTTAGCGTCTTTTTCCGCAAGCCATGCCTCATGCTTTTCCAGAGCTGCCTCTTCGGTGAGAGCGCCTTTTTTCACGCCGTCCAAAAGATGTTTTTTGAGAAGAATTCCCTTGCAGGACAGAATGGAACGACAAGTGTCGGTTGGTTGAGCGCCAACGCCCAGCCAGTACAAAACCCTGTCGGATTGCAATTCTATTGTTGCCGGATCGGTATTGGGATTATATGTTCCCAATTTTTCGATAAAACGACCATCTCTGGGCGAGCGACTATCCGCGGCAACAATGTGATAGAACGGATAACCTTTTTTTCCATGTCTGGCTAATCTTATTTTTACTGCCATAATAAATTGATATTAAGTTAATAAACTTATTTAACCTTATCTCGTAAGGCGGTGCAAAAGTACAACGATTTTCTGATTCTCCAAAATTTTTATGAATCGGGATGAAAAAAGTTTAAAAAAATGCTATTGGAGCAATTTGTTCCGAAGAAAACAGAACAGGCTAATTTTTGCGGATTTTATACTGTTTACTGTCTCCACTCCTTATTTTTTCACTGCAAAAATCTGCCTGAACAGTGTTATTTTAACACAGGCACAGCCTCATCGATTACAGCATAATGGTGTTATAAACAATGGATTATATCGGCTCATTTATTCTGTCTATCTAAACATAGAAAATATCGTTTGGAGCGACGGCTGTCTGGCAGTACTTTTGTCGAAAATTTAAACGAAAAAAATTGATAAACATGATTAGAATAGCGTTATTAATTTTTACATTATTATTTATTAACAGTCGGGTAACAGCCGACACAAACAAGGAAAGTATTATGAGATTTGAACTTGTAAAATTACCGTATGCAAACGAAGCCCTCGAACCGGTAATTGGTAAACAGACCATTGATTTACATCATGGTAAACATTTGCAGGGCTATGTGAACAACCTGAACAGCATGATTCAGGGGACAAAATTTGAAAACGCCGACTTGGAAACGATAGTGTGCGAATCGGAAGGCGGGTTGTTTAACAATGCCGGTCAGGTGTTGAATCACAACCTCTATTTCACGCAGTTTTCGCCCGACGGCGGCGGCGCTCCAACGGGCAAATTAGCGGCGGCAATTGACGCTGTCTGGGGTTCGTTCGAGAATTTTCAAAAGGAATTTGAAACCGCCGGCGTTACTTTGTTCGGCGCAGGATGGGTCTGGCTTGCCGCCGATTGCGACGGTAAACTGGCGATAACAAAAGAACCCAATGCCGGAAATCCGGTAACCAAAGGGTTGAAACCGCTTCTCGGATTCGATGTCTGGGAACATGCCTACTATCTTGATTATCAAAATCGGCGATCCGACCATTTGAAGTCGCTCTGGAAGATTATCGACTGGAAAACAGTGGAAACAAGATATTCTTCATCGATTAAAAATTAAGAGTTGAAAAATATTGTACGCTCTGTACAATAGTAACAGGTATCGTTAAAAAAAATTCCCGTATTCAACCGAGCAACAGGCTGGTTGATACGGGATTTTTTATTGACTGTCGTATTGTTTACCTAAAAGAATTACGAAAAATATGTAAAATCAATAATATTCTATGGCGGCGGTTGCCTGTCGTCGGTCTCCGCCGAACTGTATTGTTACAGGATAATTGTCGTTATTATATGTATATGAGAATGTTTCCTCATCGACAATATGTGCCGTTATATTATTTACAAAAAAGTATAGCGGGTCGATATAATCAACGTCAAGTTGGATATCGTACAACAACCACAGTGGTGTTTTTATGTTTTTAAATATTCCGTTTTTGTTGTCGTATTCGTATATATGGTGGTTTACCTGTGCGATATTGCCAGCAGCATCGTACCGGAAAGACGTAGAATCGTATGGTGCGTTCTCGTACAACATTTTCCCGTTTTCGATTTTGTAGCTGTATGACCATGACCAATTGATTTCAACTTCAACTTCGTTCACATGTACACTGTCGCCTGCTATCAGATAGTTGTCTGTGCGGTAAACAGCATTATCATCGAGGTCTCGGTACGATGCCCGGAATGTGCTGTCGGTCAGATAGGCTACTTCTATCGCAAAACCCTTGTGTACGGGGGAAAATCGAACCAGCCTGTCCTGTTCGTCATATTCAAAGTTTCCCGACCACTCTCCATCTTCGTTTGTTCCATATATTCTTTTGGGGAGATATTTTTTCTGGAGCGTTGTACCATCTTCTTTTTTTGATGTTTGCGTAAGATTGATAACAATTTGCTGCCCTTCGCACGAGATGGTGATAACCGCCGAGCGGTCGTCGCCCGAGTAGTTTGGCTCAAGCGTAACAGCAATGGCGTAAGCGCCTGCTGCATTGCCGCTTGACGGCGAAATAGAAATCCACGTTGGCGCGGCGGCTCTGGTTGCCGGCGCTTCGGCAATGGACGAAGTCCACGCGCCGGTGGTAGTGATGTTTACGCTGCTTTTGCCGGTGGTTTTGTCGGCATAAACGGTTTGCGTAAGTTG
>JAITIA010000165.1 GCA_031279695.1 Prevotellaceae bacterium
AGGATGCAGGAAATTCTTTGGCAACCGTTTCTACCGAGCGATGCAATCCTACGGATTGCTTGATTGCTCCGCCTTTCACTTCAAAATCATATTTCGACCGACATTATGGACAGACACTACTAAGGGCACTTGGGGAAATAAGGGGTTTGTATTGATAATTGATTGAAAACAAAAGTTTCCACACAATTCTCTGTCGAACCATATTATTAAGAAACTTAAGCGGTTTAAGCCATTTGACTGACCAACAGGTAAACAATATCAAAAATCGTAAATCAAAAATCGTAATTTTGTCATTTCATTTAAAATGCCTACTTTTGCACTTGTAAATGTGGATTTTTTTGAATACGTTATATCTGTTTTTCAGATATTTAAAGAACAGATAACGTGAGAATATAACAGGGAAGTGAATTTAAAAAGCATATTTGTTCCGTCGCACGACGGCTGTTCGGCAATAAACTTTGTTTTGTTTATTGCGTCGAAGGATTGTCGTCTCATGAAAATAAGACAGAAAAATGACAAAAACAACTGATAAACAAAAAAAAACAGTGAAACGGGGTATCCGTATTGCGCTTGTTGTTCTGCTGATTCTTATTGCGTTGCCGCCTGTAATTATCAGTATTCCTGTTGTTCAGACTGCTGTGGTAAAGCGCATTTCGGCAAAACTGTCGGCAATGCTGCAAACCGAAATAGAAGTGCAATCGGTCAATATCCGATTTTTTAATACCGTGCAACTCAATGGCGTGATGGTGAGAGATTTTGGCAACGATACCCTTCTATATGTCAAAAAACTTGAAGCCAATGTACGCAAATTGCCATTGAGCGACAATCTGCTGGTTTTAAACAAAATAAAACTGTCGGACGGTTTTTTTTGCCTGAAAAGCGATTCGACAGGCACAAATATTAATGCTATTGTTAAGAAAATCAATCAGGAAAACAATAGCAATATTGACCTTGCGCCGGAATTGGGAAACGCCGTCGATACGGTTTCCGCCCCAATGAAAGTAAGCGTCAAAGCCCTTGAACTGAGTAATTTCAGATACAAAATGCAATTAGACGGTTTTGCCGAAATCGAAGAGCAGCCGGAAGGCATCATCTATAAAAACATGCTGGCGACGAATATCAATCTTGACGCCGACCGGATTTCAATCCTGCACGACACTTTGAATTTCCGTGTTAATTCGCTGTCGTTCAGCGAACGGTCGGGCTTCAATGTCCGCCGGATGTCGGCAGATACCGGTTTTATACGTTTCGGGCAGGAGGTTACTTTGCGCGAATTTAGAATGGTTGATGACTTTTCTGACGTGAAGATGAAAAATCTGAGCATGCTCTACAATGGCGGCGACGAATTTAATGATTTCATTGAAAATGTGAACTTTGTTCTCGATATTTACGATTCGCAAATCTCGTTTCAAACAATCGGATTTTTTGCGCCTGAACTGAGCCATATCCCGATAACGGCAAAACTGAAGGCGAAAATCAACGGTCCCGTTTCCAATTTCCGCAGCGATGATTTTGAGATCGAAGCGCTCGATAAAACTGTGATTAACGGACGTTTCAGCATTGCCGGCTTGCCCGAAATAGAATCGACAATGCTTTTTGCCGACACAAAATATTTCCAGACCTGTCCCAAAGATATTCTCAAAATACTGTCGGACATCAAAGTTGGTTTCGATGACGAAAATCTGCTGTACAAATTTGGTAATATGAATTTTACCGGAACTTTTACCGGATTTTTCAACAACTTTGTGTCGAACGGCTATCTCTGGTCTAATCTCGGCGATTTGAAACTCGATTTGCAGTTGAACAGCAGCCGGCAGGGAACTGGCTTTAAGGGCAGTCTGGCGGCAATGGACTTCGACATTGGTAGTCTGACAGATGCCGCCGGCGTGGGCAAAATAAATTTCAATGTGATAGTCGATGGCAGCATCAACAGCGGTCAGAACGATTTTTTTGGCAAGGGAATTGTTTCGTCGCTCAATTTCAACGGCTATAACTATAAAAATATCAATCTCGAAGGACGTTTGACAAATCAGGCGTTCAACGGCAAAGTCGGCGTTGCCGAGCCTGATATTGATTTCGATTTTGATGGAAGTATCGACCTTGCCGGCGACGACGGTATTCCCGATTTTGATTTTAAAGCCGACCTGCGACATGTTGATCTTGTGCGTCTTAAATTCAATACCCGCGATTCTGTCAGTATTCTGAAAACTCAGGTGGACGCCAATTTCAGCGCCTCGAGCATCTTTAACCATGTTGGCGAACTGCATCTGAAAAACTGCTCATACAGAGATGATAAGGGGCTGATTGAACTTGGCGCTATCGACCTTAATTCGCTGAACAAAAACAATAAAAATTCGTTTAGCCTGCAATCTGATTTTCTCAACGCCAGCTATTCCGGACAGCACGATATGGGAGCATTTATCAATCAGATAGTTAAAAACGGCAAACAGGTGCTGCCCAATTTGTTTGACGAAATTGCGGGTCTCAAAAAATACAGTTCCGAAAAGCCGAATTACAGTTTTTCTGCCCAAATCAAAAATATGAACGAGGCGGCGCGAATATTTTTGCCCGAACTGTCGATCGACAGCGCTGATATACAAATTGCTATCGATACGGCGTCCCGTCTCAAAATCAAATTTGATGCAAAACAGATAAAATATGGCGACGAACATGTTGCCGGTCTGGAATTTACGGGCAACGGCGACGCCAATAAAATCAATATCGATTTCACCGGCAATTTTAATCTTTTCGGAATCAATCTTCCCAATTTGAAAGTGGATAATATTTTGTCGAACAATCAGATAAAAACCGCTCTATCGTTCAACAACAGCGAATTTCATTCCAGCGCCGACGTCAATTTTTCGACCGGATTTGTCAAAAATTCCGAATCGAACAAACTGACAGCCGTTTTTGAAATCGAACGCTCGCAGCTGACCGTGTTTGCAAAAGAATGGAATATTGAGCCGACAATTGCAAAAATCAGCAGTGATCAGTTGAGTATCAACGAATTTAATATCAACCGTCAGGGTCAGGAAGTGAAAATATCGGGAAAAGTGTCCAGCAGGGAAACCGATACTTTAATGGTGATGGTCAACAACTTGAATCTGGGGGGAATAAACCCCTATATTGCCGACGGCGGCTACAGCATTTACGGCAATCTGTCGGGCGAGGTCGAACTGCGCGGACTTTACGGTATCCCGTTGGTAAATGGCAATATATCAGTCGATACGCTAACAATTAATCGGGATACGCTGGGCGGATTCGTGATTGGAAGCATGTGGGACGACGATTTGCGGCGACTGAACTTTGCGGCGCATATCTATGGGCACACAATCAACAAGATGGACGGTTATCTGGTGCCAACAACAGGCGAAATCAGCGCCAAACTCGAAATTCCGCGCCTGCAACTGAAACCGATAGAGCCGCTGCTGTCGGGGATATTGTCGAATATCGACGGAACGGCAAGCGGCGAAGTACAGTTTTCGGGAACGGTACAAAACCCCAAACTGACAGGTCGAATGAAACTGAACGAGGTGAGCGTAACCGTCGATTATCTTAAAACACAATATGTTATTAATTCCGACATTGATATTTCCGATTCGAGATTTTATATTTTGAACGGTAAAATAACCGACAAATCGTCGGGCAATACGGGAACGCTCAATCTTGACCTGACGCATCGATATTTTTCTGATATAAAGTTCAGTGCCAGTGCAAACGTAAACAATTTTCTGAGCCTCAATACCGGCGAAAGAGACAATCCCCTGTTTTACGGCAGGGCATACGGCACCGGAGTGGTCAGTCTCACAGGCAATTCCCGACAATTTGAGTTTCAAATAACCGCCGAAACCGATTCGCATACCAAACTGTATATCCCGATACCCTCGATTTCACAAGCCAAAGATTATGATTTTCTTACGTTTACCAATACTTCGGATTCCGTTTCCGCTGCTTCGTCCGCCATTTTGTCCGACGAGTCGAACATAAGTCTCGGTCTCGACCTGAGCGTAACGCCAGAGTCTGAAATACAAATTCTTATCGACCCCAAAGTCAATGATATTCTGCGTGCCAGAGGTCAGGGAAATCTCAATATAAAAATCGACCCGTCCACCGACCTGTTCAATATCATTGGCGACTATTCGATAGAAAGCGGCGATTATAACTTTACTGTGCCTAATTTCAGCATCATATCACGAAAATTTCTTATCGACAAGGGCAGCACTATCCATTTCAACGGCAATATCGAACAGGCGCTGCTCGACGTCAAAGCCTCTTATAAAGAACGGGTTTCCATTGCTCCTCTGTTTCCGCAGGACAGTATGCGGCATTATCCGGTTGCCTGTCAGATAATGATTACGGGGCAAATGAGCAATCCCGTTCTTAAATTTAATGTTGAAATTCAGGACATTGGACCGGAAAAAAATGCGCAGTTTAAAAGCATAATCAATACCGACGAAAAAATGGCGCAGCAATTTCTCTCCATACTTCTGCTGAAATCGTTTATGCCCGAGCAAAATTTTGCAAATCAAGACCTTGGCTCAACAACGCTGATGTCGAATGCGTCGGAATTTATTTCGGCGCAAATGGGCAACCTGATTTCGATGTTTAACTTGCCCGTACCTATTGATTTTCGGTTCGATTATAACGCAAATTCACAGTACAATTCCTCCGGCGATTTTGAGTTTGACGTCGGCATACAACTTTCCGACCGAATTATTCTCAACGGCAGAGCCGGCAATGCAACGCACTCAAACAGAAACTTTGTGGGCGATTTCGACCTCGAACTGATGCTCGGCAAATACGGAAATACCCGCTTCAAAGTGTTCTCCAAATCAAAAGATTATTTTTCGGACGATATGGAAAGCAATCGCAACGGTATCGGTATCCTCTATCAATCTCAATTCGACCGGTTTAAAGATATATTCCGTAGAAAAAAATCTTTTTAAGGCTGCTTGATGAATAAACGGTAGAAAAAAAGATTTAGCCGCTATGTTTGGAGCAAAGAGACGGAATAGATTGTTGGATACAAACTGAAAAAAACTCATCCAAAATCCCTCATTTTTTCAAACTTTTGTTGTTTTTTACTGTTTACGATGATGATTAGTGTGATTTTTTTTGATTTTTAAAAGACATTTAGACAGGTATTTATAAAAAAATTTTCGACAAATATCTTGTGTTTCACATTTTTTTCATACATTTGAGCCCGATTTCAGGATTAAAACCTTTAAATATTTTTAACGAATTATAAAAAATTAAAAGATGGAAAAAGTAGTTGCAGGAATAGACATTGGCGGAACAAATACCCGCATAGGCTTAGTCAATAAAGAAGGAAAAGTGTTGGTGGACAGTAATATCGCTACCGACAAATATCCACAGGTTGATGATTATATCTCAGCCATTTACAACAGTATTGAAATTCTCACCAAAAATCCCGACTTGCCCTCGGTCGAACTTGTGGGAATAGGAATTGGCGCTCCAAACGCTAATTATCACACCGGAAGTATCGAAAAAGCCGTTAATCTTCCGTGGCAGGACGTGCCTCTGGCTGACAGTCTTGGCAAACGGTATCCCAATATCAATATCAAGGTAACAAACGACGCAAACGCAGTTGCCATTGCCGAAATGGTTTATGGTAATGCACGCAAACTTAAAGACTTTGTTGTTATTACCTTAGGCACAGGCTTAGGCAGCGGAATTGTTGCCAACGGCGAACTTATCTACGGTCATGACGGGCTTGCCGGCGAAGTGGGACACATCACCGCCGTTCCTAATGGACGACACTGTAACTGTGGACGTTGTGGCTGCCTCGAAACATACGTTTCCGCGCCGGGCATCAAACGTACAGTGTTTGAATTGCTGGCAACACAAACAATAGGCAGCTCGTTGCGCAACGCCTCGTTCAACGACCTGACCGCCAAAGATATTCATGCAGCCGCGCTCAATGGCGACCACATTGCCCTGAAAGCCTTTGAAATAACCGGCGAAATTCTCGGACGCGCTCTTGCCGACGTTGTTGCATTTTCCAGCCCCGCCGCAATATTTATTTTTGGCGGACTGGCAGAAGCCAAAGAAATGATTCTTCAGCCAGCAAAGGACAGTATGGAAAAATATCTGATAAACTGTTTCAAAAACAAAGTCGCAATACTTCCTTCGGCGTTAGGCAACAAGGACGCAGGCATTGTGGGCGGCGCTTCTCTTATTTGGAAAGATTATTCGATTGCATAAATATATGACGTCTGCAAAAAAATATCTGATAAGAGCATTTAAATCAATAGTTTTTGTGCTAACTCTCTGTTCTGCTGTCTTATTATTGTTTTATCTCTTGTCCGACAACCGTCAGGAACTGACATTTGCCAGCCTTGTGAGCAAACCATTGTATTTTAGTGCATTCTGTATATTATACGGCTTGGTTTATCCTCTGGTTTCCTTTGTCAAAAAAGACGCCATACTTTCCAACCCGCTTGTCGATGAAAAAGATAATATCCTGAAAGTGTTTTCCGCCGCCGGATATGAACTCGTTTCGGAAAACGGCGAAATAATGGTTTTTCGACTGAAAAATAAAACAACAAGAATATTCCGACTATTTGGCGAAGATGCTATTGAGGTTCAATACGTTGCCGACCTGAACAGCGTTCTGCTTTCGGGCATGAGACGGGATGTGTACCGTCTGGCTAAACATGTGGAATATCTCAGTCAAAACAATAATGATTTAAATGATAATTAATTGTATCAAAAAAAAAAGAATTAGAATACAAATATGAAAATCAATCTGGCAGTGCTCGCGGGCGACGGAATAGGACCCGAAATTATAACACAGGCGCTTGAAACAGTCAAAGCCGTATGTTCAAAATACAGTCATACACTGCAATTTGAATACGCTCCGGTTGGCGCGGCGGCAATCGACGCCTGCGGCAATCCCTACCCCGACGCCACCCACGAGCTGTGCATGAACTCCGACGCCGTTCTGTTTGGCGCAATCGGGTCGCCGCGCTACGACAACGACCCCACCGCAAAGGTGCGCCCCGAACAGGGCTTACTTGCTATGCGACAGAAACTTGGGCTGTATGCAAATATCCGTCCCGTAACAACTTTTGCCGAACTGCTGCACCGTTCGCCCCTGCGACGCGATTTGGTCGAAAACGCCGATTTTATATGTATCCGCGAACTGACCGGCGGCATTTATTTCGGACGACCGCAGGGCAGAGCCGAAGACGGAAATACCGCCTACGATACCTGCGTTTATACAAAAACAGAAATCGAACGCATTGTGCGTCTGGCATATCAGTATGCGCAGAAACGAAGAAAATCCCTGACCATTGTCGATAAGGCAAACGTGCTGGCAACGTCGCGATTGTGGCGACAAGTGGCTCAGGAAATAGAAAAAGAATATCCCGAAGTGAAAACCGAATATATGTTTGTGGACAATGCCGCAATGCAGATTATCCAGAATCCCAAACGCTTCGACGTGCTCGTTACCGAAAACATGTTTGGCGATATTCTCACCGACGAAGCCTCCGTTATAACCGGCTCGCTGGGAATGTTGCCCTCCGCCTCAATCGGAATACATACCTCTGTTTTTGAGCCTATTCACGGCTCGTATCCGCAGGCTGCAGGCAAGGATATTGCAAACCCCGTTGCCACAATACTTTCGGCAGCCTTGATGTTTGAATATGCATTCGGGCTGAACGCCGAAGCCAACGACATCAGAAATGCAGTGTATCAATCGCTAAAAGCCGGAATAGTTACCGAAGATATTGTAACCGACGGCAAAGCATACAAAACTTCGGAAGTGGGAAAATGGATTGCCCAACAAATTTGAAAATTAAACAGAAATTATATAATTAAAAAATTTTTTAAGATGAATAGTAACAATAAATTGAACAGAAGGCAGTTTCTTTCTACTGCCGCAATCGCCGGAACAGGAGCTATAGTTGCCGGAGGAACAACATTATCGTCGTGCGCATCGGCTGCCGACCCCAAAAAACCGGTCAGAGTACCGATTGAACGCCTCAAAACGTGGCGAATACCTAACCTGATTGACAAAGTGGTCGATGGACGCGAACTGAAAATCGGTCTCGTGGGCTGCGGCGGTCAGGGTACGGGCGACCTTATTGGCGCCGCCAAATGTGGCGACAATATCAAAGTCGTTGCCTTAGGCGACGTCCTGCGCGACCGCCTCGACTCGTCGAGAGACAGAGTGAAAAAAGACGCCGGTCAGGAAGTGCCTGAAAGTAACTGCTTTGTTGGGCTCGACGCCTACAAAAAAGTTATCGACCTTGTGGACGTCGTTCTGCTGATTACGCCGCCCGCATATCGCCCAATTCATTTCGAATATGCAGTGAAGGCAGGCAAACATGTATTCATGGAAAAGCCTATCTGTGTTGATGTTGCAGGCTACAACAAATTAGTTGCCAGCGCAAAAATTGCCGATACAAAAAAACTCTGCGTTTGCACCGGCACACAGCGCCGCCACGAACGCCGATATGTTGAAGCGTATAAACAAATTCTCGACGGCGCAATTGGCGAAATCACCGGAGGCGCAGTATATTGGAACCAAAGCCAACTATGGTCGAAAAAACCCGAAAAAGAAACAGCCGAATGGATGATTCGCGACTGGGTGAACTGGACTTGGCTTTCGGGCGACCATATTGTGGAACAGCACGTTCACAATATTGACGTATTCAACTGGTTTTCGGGCTTGAAACCTGTTGCCGGAACTGCTTTCGGCGCGCGTCATCGCCGCCCAACCGGCGACCAGTACGACATGTTTAGCGTTGATTATGAGTACGAAAATGGAATACACATGCACAGCATGTCGCGCCAAATAAACGGCTGCACCGATAATGTTTCCGAATTTGTGCAAGGTTCGCTTGGCTCGTGGTCGTCGCGCAACGAAATTAAAGATTTACAAGGTAATGTAATCTGGAAATACGAAGGCGACAAAGGCACGCAGAACAACCCCTACGTGCTCGAATTTATCGACCTGTTTTCGGCTGTCCGGCAAAATAAACCTTTCAACGAAACTATCGATACCGCCAACTCGTCGTTGCAGGCAGTGCTGGGTAGAGAATCGGCATATACCGGCAAACGCATCGTTTTTGATGAATTGAAAGCCAGCAATATGGACTTGTTGAGCCATCCTGCTCTGGCAGCATTGCAGAACGAAAGCGTTGATGTGAGAGACGTGAAAATCGACTTTTCTCAATTCCCGATACCTGTACCCGGAAAAGGAAATTGATTGTATCATAATAAAATAGATAAGAAAATAGATGAACAATCGTCGTGATTTTATAAAAAAAATTGCAGCAGCAGGGGCGCTGGCGTCAGCCGGCAGCCTCGCGCTGCCTGCGAGTTTGAACGCCGCCGAAAAAAAAGGAAAAGTAAGCCTTAATATCTCCCTTCAGGACGGTCTCACTCCGGGTAAATCCCTGAACGAAAAGTTCGACTACATGGAGAAACTTGGAGTAACGGGCGTCGAACTTGGCGGCGGAAAATTGGCAAGTCGCGTTAAGGAAATCAGCGATGCGCTGAAAAACCGCAACATAAAAGTATCGGCAATTTGCGCCGGCTTCAATGGCTGGCTGCTTGCCGACGACCCCGCCGAAAAACAGAAATGTATCGATTCGTCGAAGGAAATTCTTGCCGCCGCAGGCGAATTGGGCGCTATTGGCATGGTGCTTGTGCCGGCTTTCAATTCGCAGAAATCCTATCCGCATACAATGGAAACGCGCACCCGTTTGGTTGCTGATTTGAAGGAACTTGGCGAATATGCCGTCCGCCACAAAACAGCAATAATACTCGAACCGCTCAACCGTGGCGAAGCCTTCTATCTCCGACAAGTTGCCGACGCCGCCTCGATTTGTCGAGACGTCAATTCGCCCGGAATTACATGCATGGGCGATTTTTGGCACATGACGCACGAAGAAACATCCGACAGAGGCGCGTTTATTTCGGCAGGCAAATATCTGTCGCACGTGCACATAGCAAGCCGCAAACGCAGGCTGATGCCGGGCGAAGACGGCGACGCCGATAACTATATCGACGGATTTAAAGGCTTGAAAGAACTTGGCTATAAAGGCTATGTCTCGTTTGAGTGCGGTACGCAAGGCGACAGGGAAAAAACCGTGTCGGCGGCGGTCGCTCTCCTTCGTGAACAGTGGAAAAAAGCCTGATAAAGTTCTGATGAACAGGGAATATTCTGTTGATGAAATATTGCTGTCGATGCAGTCGTGGTGCGCTCTGCGCGAAGTTTGCATCTCGGAAGCCGAAACCAAACTGAAAAAATACGAGGTTTCGGAACAGGATAAGCAAAAAATAATCAACCAGTTGCTCGACGCAGGATATATCGACGAAAAACGCTATCTCCGCGCCTTTGTGGGCGATAAACTGCGGCTCAATAAATGGGGACCGCACAAAATACGGCAAGCGCTGATAATGAAGAAAATTCCCGATAGTCTGATTGCCGAAGCAATAGACGAAAAAACAGGCGAAACAAATCAGGACGACCTGCTGTATGCTCTGCTGCATAAAAAGTTCGTTGCCCTGCAAAAATCAAACAGCCGCGAGATATATGCAAAACTTATGCGTTTTGCGTTGTCTCGCGGCTTTGATTATTCGCTTGCCGCAAAAATCGTTGCATTAGTGATGAATGACTTTAATGATGAGTGATGAGTGATGAATGTTTGCGGCGGTTGTCTGAACCTTGATTTTATTAAGATTTTCAAGATTGGCAGGAACCTCCCCTGCCCCTCCAAAAGAGGGGAATATTTGCGGCGCACAAGGGCAACGCCCTTGCATCATTAGCGCAGGGCAACGCCCTGTGAATATCCGTCCACGATACATCAAGCCCTGAAAGGGCGCAATCCGTCGTAGGGGCAGGGCGCGCCCTGCCCCTACTTTTCTCTCAACAACGGCGTACATATCACAGGGCGTTGCCCTGTGCTGGTGATGTCGCCCTTTCAGGGCTATTGTCTGAACTGTGATTTTAGAGTGATTTATTTGATTTTTGTGAACCTCCCCCTGCCCCTTCCATAAGAGGAGAATGTTTGCGGCGGTTGTCTGAACCATGATTTTCTTGATTTTCTTGATTGGCATGATTTGTTTGCGTCGCCCAAGTCCCGCAGGGACTGCACCTTATTAACCGGTGGCTTTAGCCTCCGGACTCATGCACCACCCCGCGCCCAAGTCCCGCAGGGACTGCACATTATAATCGACGATTTTCACATTCCGTCCCTATCGGGACGGTGGTTACGAGGTTGGGCGTGCGTTTTATACCAACATTCCGTCCCTATCGGGACGGCTTGCCTCGCTGGTTGTCTGAACTGTGATTTTAGAGTGATTTATTTGATTTTTGTGAACCTCCCCCCTCCAAAAGAGGAGAATGTTTGCATCCTAAATTGGAGTTTTTAAGTTAATAACGATGAAAAAAAATATCGAATTATTTTGATTATCAAAAAAATTCGTACCTTTGCATCGTTAATACTACTTAATAACGATATATATGTCATACA
>JAITIA010000170.1 GCA_031279695.1 Prevotellaceae bacterium
AGGATGCAGGAAATTCTTTGGCAACCGTTTCTACCGAGCGATGCAATCCTACGGATTGCTCGATTGCTCAGCTTTTCATGTTACAATAATATTTTGACCGACTTTATGGACAGACACTATTTAGTGTCTGTTCAATCACAAATATCTTTGGCGCAGGGCTTCAAAAGTGATTATTGCCGTTGAGACGGACACATTGAGCGAGTCGATTTTGCCTTTCATCGGAATTTTTACTCTTTCGTGGGCGTTGTCTATCCACAAACGGCTCAACCCGGTGGATTCCTTGCCCATAACTATTGCCGACGGCGCGGTATAATCCATGTCGCTGTGCCATTTCGAGGCTTCAAGTTCGGCGGCGAAGATGCGAATATTGTTATTTTTAAGCCATTGTAAGGCTTCGTCGGACGAACAGACGGCGACGCCTGTTACAAAAACACAGCCCAGACTCGACCGTATTACGTTGGGATTGAATATGTCGCAGGCGGGGTCGCAAACAATCACGGCATCGACAGCAGCGGCGTCGGCGGTACGAAGCACTGCGCCAAGATTGCCGGGTTTTTCAACCGATTCGAGTACTATTATAAACGGATTGTCCGATAGTTTGACGTCCTGCAAACCATTGTCCTTCATCTGTATCAGAGCCAGCGCTCCGTCGGGATTTTCCCGATAAGCCATCTTCTCAAAAACTTTTTTGCCGACTTGTACGGTTTTCGCTGCCGGCAAATCGAAATTGCCTCCCAAATCGGGACAGAGATACAGTGTATCAATCGAATATCCTCCCGAAACCGCCATTTGTATTTCCCGTTTTCCTTCTACCGGAAACAGTTGCTGACGGCTGCGTTCTCGCGATTTTTCCCGCAGATGCACTGCATTTTTCACTCCCGCATTTTGGAGCGAATTAACGGTTTCGATGCTCATTTTCCTGTCGATTAAGAAATAAAGAAACGCAGTTTATTATAATTGGGGAAGTCCCTTTAATTTATAACAAACTGCGTACAACAAAAATATTAACTATGAAACACACATATTTTCAATGTCATATAAGCGATTTGACTTTTTCCAGCCATTTGCCATACGAGGCAATGCAGGCAGCCTGTTCGCCGGCGGGTTCAACCACCGCAAGTTTGCGGAGATTGGCAAATGCCTCTTCTTCCGATTTATATATTCCTGCGCCGATGCCCGCTCCTTTGGCTGCGCCCACAGCGCCGTTGGTGTCGTACAGTTCGATAATTGCTCCGGAGATGTTTGCCAGCGTATTACGGAATACGGGACTGAGAAACATGTTGGCGTTTCCTGCCCGTATCACGCTTATATTCAAGCCCATTTCGTTCATTATATCGATGCCGTACTTGAACGAATAGACTATGCCTTCCTGTGCGGCGCGAACAAGATGGCTGCGGGTGTGAATGTTGAAATTCAAACCGGCTATGGTACAGTCTGTTTCCCTGTTTCCCAGCATTCGTTCTGCTCCGTTGCCGAAGGGCACAACCGTGAGCCCGTCGGAGCCTGCTGGAACGCTTGCCGCCATGTTGTTGAGTTCGTTATAGCTCATATTTTCGAGCGCCACATTTCGCTTAATCCACGAGTTGAGGATGCCTACGCCATTTATACACAACAGAATGCCAAGACGGGTGTTTTGTGCCGAATGATTGACGTGCGCAAAGGTGTTTACCCGCGAAAGTTTGTCGTAGTTTATCTTGTCGTTCACTCCATAGACAACGCCCGAAGTGCCTGCTGTTGCAGCAATTTCACCCGGATTGAGTACGTTCAGCGACAGTGCGTTGTTGGGCTGGTCGCCGGCGCGATAAGTAACGGGAGTACCTTTTTGCAGACCGAGTTCGGCGGCGGCGGACGCCAGCAGTTCGCCCTGAGGTCCAAAAGTTGGAACAATTGAGGGTATCAGGCTGTGGTCGAAGCCAAAATATTTCAGAATATCGTCCGAAACCTGTCCGGATTTGAAATCCCACAATATTCCTTCCGACAGTCCGGAGACGGTTGTTACCGGCTCGCCGGTCAGGCACATGGCGATATAATCGCCGGGTAGCATGATTTTGTGGATTTTAGCGAACAGCGCGGGCTCGTTTTCTTTGACCCAGGCAAGTTTTGCCGCCGTAAAGTTTCCGGGCGAGTTCAACAGTCGTGAGAGACAGTGTTCTGCGCCAATACCGGCAAAGGCTTTGTCGCCATAAGGCACGGCGCGACTGTCGCACCAGATGATTGAAGGACGGAGAACGCGCAGATTTTTGTCCACCGTAACAAGTCCGTGCATCTGATAGGATATTCCGATTGCACGGATGTCCCGTCCGTCGATACCGCCGCTGTGCAGAGCGCCTTTGAGCGCCATTTTCAAATAACTCCACCAGTCGTCGGGATTTTGTTCCGCCCAACCGGATTTCAGAGTTGTAATCGGGGCTTCTTCCTTCGGATAAAAATCGGAGGCAACCGTAAGCCCGCTTTCCTGATCGACTATGGAAGCCTTAACCGAAGAACTTCCAATATCACATCCCAATAAGTACATAATCAAATTCTTTTAAGTTTACCGGCAACCGGTTTATTCATCGAATCGGCGCCATATTTCAGTTAAAAATCGGGTGCAAATGTAATACAAAATTTTGTATTGGCAAAATTTAGCCCCGTTTTTAATGAATACCGTATTGCCTACTAAGAAAAAAGTATTACCTTTGCGACGTAAAAAATTAGAAATAAAAGAGATGAATTTATTGAATTTCAGTACGATATATCCGGATGAGGCAAGTTGCAAAGCCAAATGGAAGGATATGCGCGACAGTCAGGGGGTCAAATGTATTCACTGCGGAAGTACGGAACATTACTGGAAATCCGACAAGGAATGTTATGAATGTAAGCGGTGTAAATACCGCCAGGGCTTGCGCGCCAATACCATAATGCAAAAAACAGAGAAAGACAGTATATACAGGTATATTTTATTTCGCCATAAAAATCACATAATTAAATCATAATAAAATGAAATCATTCATTAAAAAATTCATCCCTCGTGCACTTAGAAAAAAATATGGAATATACAGAGAATCCATCGTTTTGTGCAAAAGGAAAAAAAAATTGAAATTAAAAATCATCAAGTATCTTGAAAAAGATTCGGAATATGATATTTCCGAAAAAAAGGCAATCATTGATTTCTTGAAGCACAATCCATTTTCGGTGTTTCCGTACGATTATACAAAAAAATATAACTCTGAAAATATCAGGGTTTACACAGACAGTGAAAACGGTATGAAATATGTTCTGCATGAAAACAAGCGACTTTATTTCAAAAAAAGGATGAAAGAAAACTTTATAAAAATTTGTTATAACAATCTCGTGAGAGAGCAGGATATTGAATCTCCGCACAGATATGAAACGACAGATTTCAGCGTACAAGAAGCAGATATAGTTGCCGATGTGGGAACTGCCGAAGGTAATTTTGGACTTTCGGTTGTTGAAAAGGCAAAGAAATTATATTTATTCGAAGTTGATGAAGAATGGATTGAGGCTTTAAAAATGACATTTGCGCCATGGAAAGAAAAGGTGTTCATCGTTAACAAATATGTTTCGGACAACAATGAAAATGGCTGTACGACTTTGGATGCATTTTTCGTAAATGAAACACCTGATTTTATTAAGGCAGACATTGAAGGTTATGAGTCAAATCTTTTAAGAGGGAGTAAAAATATTATTTCGTCAAACGACTCCATAAAAATAATACTTTGCACATACCACAGACAAAACGATGCGGCGGAATTAAATCGAATGTTGGCAGAGTTGGGTTTCAGAACGGAATTTTCTAAGGGTTACATGATTTTCGTTTACGACAAAACGCTTTCCGAACCATATTTGAGAAAAGGATTAATCAGGGCTGCAAAAAAATAATTTCATCCCTCAACAAAATATTTTTCCAAATTAAACAAATTTGACTACATTTGTATTTTGTTTTAATATATTATAGATTGCTATATCGTTGTAAAATAAATATTTTTCTGTTTTTTGCGATGACAAATTTTCTGTTTTTTGTCTCAAATCCGGCGAATGCAAGCCTCGCAAAAGACTCGATTGGTACCGTTTTGAACGTGGCGGATACTGTTTTGGAAAATTTTCCGCCGGACACCTTGAACAGGACGCAAACAGACGATTCGCTGAAACTGGATATGCCTGTCCCTCTGGACGAAACGGATATGCAGGAAAAAAAAACAGATGCAGACGAAGAATCCGACAGTCTGGTGATAAAACGTGGCGTGAAAAAAAAGAAAAAAGAAAAACCCGACACTCTGGTCAGTTATTTTTTTGAAGACACACTGCGCTATAACAGATACATTTCGTGGACAGTAAACAGATATCTGAACTCTCCGGCGATTGTTCAGTACACCGATACGCTTCAGGATTATAATCTCCACGAATTGGCTGTGTATAAAACCGATGTGGGATTTTCTTCTACCGGAGTAACCGGCGGAGCAATACTGCTGCACAATTTTTTCAAGCGACAGCAGTCGGATATTTTTCCCGTCATGAGCCCCTATAATACATATCATTTTACACCCGACAATCTGCGCTTTTTCAACGTTAAAGGACCGGTTTCCGACTTGTCGTGGCATACCTCCGGACAGCGACAAAACGCCGAAGATAATGTTAAAGTGATGTTTACAAGAAATATTTCACCATCGTGGAATGCCGGTCTCTACTATCACAAACTCGGCTCGCTGGGAGTGTATCAAAATCAGAGAGCCAAAGCCAAGACGTTCAATATATTTACCTCATACATCGGGCAAAAATATGTAGCCCATGCCGGATATATCTACAACAGTGTGAACAACAGAGAAAACGGCGGCATTGTCAATGATTTTTTTGTGGTCGATACCGTTGTCAAAGCCAACACCATTGACGTCAAACTGAAAACGGCGCTGAACGAAATGAGTTCGGATACCTATTTTCTCACTCATTCATACGGTATTCCGCTCAATATCATCGATTTGTTCAGACGCGATACGCTGACACGCAATGACCGCAACGACACGCTGAACGTGGACAGACACGATACTCTCAATCTGGACATCGGAACAATTGTTTATTTCGGTCATTCTTTTGAATATTCCAGATACGCAAGAATTTACACCGACGGCATTGCCGACACTGGCTATGTGGATCTGTATAAGGAACGTCGCCATCACTACTACGACAACTATTACTACTACCCTGTTGCAAGCCGCGATTCGCTGTTTGCTTCGCGCCTGGATAATCGACTGTTTATAAGGCTGCAACCTTATTCGGCGACGGCAATTATTTCAAAAATTGACGGCGGTTTGGGCTATGTTTTCGACCGGTATTACGGATTTCATCCCTCGTCGTACCTCTACAAAGCGACTGATGCAAAACTGTCGTCGGGATATTTGTATGGCAATGCGCAGGGCGTTTTCAGCAAATATTTTTCGTGGCAGGCATTTCTGAAATATCATTTTTCAGGCTATCGGATTAATGATCTGCTGTTTGACGCAACCGCCCGTCTGTCGCTCTATCCGCTGAAAAAAGGAGTACATTTTCAGGGACGTTTTATGCTCGATAACAGGGAACAGCCTCATTATATGAAAAAATACTATTCCAATCATTTTAAGTGGGATAACAGTTTGAACAAAACAACCGAAACCCGCATCGAAGCATCGATCGACGTTCCCGACTGGCACATAGACGCCGGATTTAAAAATACTCTAATATCCAATTACGTATATTTCAACGACCAGTCTATTCCAACGCAAACAGCAGAAATACTGAACGTTACAGCCCTGCATCTGAACAGCAACCTGCGCTGGCGTCTGCTGCGTCTCGATTCGCGACTGCTTTTCCAGACAACCTCAAACAGTGCGATTTTGCCCTTGCCAATGTTCAGCGGAAACCTGCGTCCATACATCGATATGGTGTGGGTCAAAAAAGTGCTGAATGCGCAAATCGGTCTCGATATATACTATAATACACTGTTTTACGATTATGCCTACAACCCTGCTACGGGCATGTTTCACACCCAGTCGGAAAAAAAACTGGGCAATTATCTCCTTGCCGACGCCTTTGCTTCATTCAGATGGAAACAGGCAAATATCTATGTGAAATACACCAATGTTGCCGAAGGAATTGTTGGCAGACACTATTTTTCCGCCCTTCACTATCCGCGCACTCCGCGAATGCTTCGATATGGTCTGCGGTGGTTTTTAGGAAATTAAGCTATGACGGTGAGGCTGTGCCAAAAGCAAGCAGATAACGCAGATTAGAAGGAGTTTTGCAGATTTTTATTAAATTTTTTAGGCAAAAATTGCAGATTAAAAAATTTGCAGTACATTTGCACCTTAAAATAGATGTAAACATGAGTATCGATAAAAAAAGAAACGGATTTGCAAAGGCTGGTATATTATTGATTTTTATTATGTTTGCTGCAACAGTTGCAGCACAGAAACCGGCGGCGGAAAATACTGCGGCGTATATTCATCTGCTCAAAAACATGAAAATCGGGCTGACAGCAAACCACACCGCACTGGCTGACAACAAACATCTTTTGGATATTTTGCTTGATAAGGGCGTTAATGTTGTAAAAATTTACTCTCCCGAACACGGTTTTCGCGGTAACGCCGGCGAAGGTGAAACGATTGCTCATTCAAAGGACGAAAAAACCGGAATATCAATCATTTCGCTGTATGGCAACAACAAAAAACCGACGGCAAAACAACTCGAAGGACTCGATTGTATGGTTTTCGACATGCAGGATGTTGGGACAAGATTTTATACCTATCTTTCTACAATGCACTACATTATGGAAGCCTGTGCCGAAAACGGCATACGCCTGATTGTGCTCGACCGCCCAAATCCCAACGGTTTTTATATCGACGGACCTGTTTTAAAGCCTGAATTTCGGTCGTTTATAGGAATGCATCCCATTCCTGCAGTTCACGGAATGACGCTTGGCGAACTTGCCCTGATGATAAATGCCGAAGGCTGGCTCGACAAAGGTAAGGATTGCAATCTAACTGTCATTCCCTGTGTCGATTACACACATCGGTCGCGTTACCGGTTGCCCGTGCCGCCATCGCCCAATCTGCCCGATATGCAGGCAGTTTATCTCTATCCAACACTCTGTTTTTTTGAAGGTTCGCCACTAAGCGTGGGGCGCGGAACCGATTTTCCATTTACGGTTATCGGACATCCCGATTTCAAGGGAAAAGCAGGATACGAATTTTCGTTTGTTCCCCGAATAAAGACTGGAAAAATCAAGCCTCTATTTGAAAATCAGACTTGTTACGGAAAAGATTTTAGAAAATCGGATACCGGAAATATTACGGAAATAAATCTTAATCTGATAATTGAGATTTATAACGATTGGCAGCGGCGCAGTGAATTTTTCAAACCCGTCTTTTCCAAACTTGCCGGCAATAGCGAGTTGCAAAGCCAAATTGAAGCCGGTGAAAGCGCCGAAACTATCAGAAAATCATGGCAAAACGATTTGGACAGTTTTAAAGTAAAACGAAAAAAATATCTTCTTTATCCCGATTTTTATTAATTAGACAATTTATTTCGATGAAACATATTTATAATATAATCTTGATATGCCTTGTTCCGATGATGCTTTCGTGCGGAACTGCCGCCCGACTGAAAAAGGCTGATACGGTTTATGCATCAGGAGGTTACGACAAGGCTGCAAATCTTTACAGAAAAGTTGCTCCAAAAATAAAGGACAAGGACAAAAAATCCAGCGTATATTTTAAGGCTGGAGAAGCATTTCGCAAATCCGGAAATTCCTCGATGGCAAGCCGCAACTACGAACAGGCTATCCGAAACAAATATCCCGCGCCCGAAGTGTTTATTTATGCATCCGAAATGGCTCTGATAAACAACGATATGGAAAAGTCGCAGAAACATCTGCAAACTTTTATTGAACTTGAACCGGAAAATCAACGGGGAAAAAAACTGCAAAAATCTATCGATATGATTCTTGCCAACACTCCGCCAAAACTCTATAAAGTAGAGAATATGAAAGAGTTTAACTCCCGTTATCACGATTTTGCCCCCGCATTTGGCACAAGCGACTGCGAAACAGTTGTTTTCACCTCGTCGAGACGCGAAGGCAAGGGCAAAACAAAAACATACGAGGTTACTGGTCAGAAAAATACCGATATTTTCAAAACCACCCTGTCGAAAAAAGGCTGGACAGCGCCCGAACCACTCGATAACTCGGTCAATACCAGCGACGAAGAAGGCGCCGCCATTTTTAACTATAACTACACAACGCTGTACTTTACCCGCTGCGTTCAGGAAAAAGGCGAACGCTTTGGATGCAGCATAATGCTCGCCAAACCGCAGGGCGATTCGTGGACAGAGCCGGAAAATCTTAAACTCGTAGCCGACAGCATGGTAGCCGCACATCCGGCGCTATCCGCCGACGGATTGACAATGTATTTCTGTTCAAATATTTTGGGCGGTTTTGGCGGCTCCGACCTCTGGAAAGTGAGCCGCGGCAGCGAAGACGACAATCTATGGAGCGAACCTGTAAATCTCGGAGCCACAGTAAATACCGCCGGCGAAGAACTGTTTCCAACCGTTTGCCGCGACACTCTCCATTTTGCCTCTAACGGACATCCGGGCTACGGAGGATTAGACATTTACAAGGCTTGGCAAAACAGCGACGGAATTTGGACTGTAGAAAACATGGGAGCGCCAATCAATTCAAATGCCGACGATTTTGGAATAATTTTTGAAAACGACAACGAACGCGGATATTTCTGCTCCCGACGAAAGGGCGGACGCGGCGGCGACGATATTTATTCCTTCATGCTCGACGTCCCGGTTGTTGAATATCAGTTACAAGGTACAATACGCGCCGCAGGCAAAAACCTTCGCCTCGCCCGCGCCGAAGTTATTCTCAACGGTAGCGACGGCTCGACGCTTAAACGTGTTACCGAAAAAGACGGCTCGTTCCAGTTCCGTCTGTCGAAAAATACCGAATATATGATGATTGCACGACGCGATGGCTATTTTGCCAAAAAATCGGACAAAATTTCAACCGAGGGACTGACTGAAAGTAAGACCTTTACGGTTGATATTTCGATGACGCCACATACCGAACTCATCGAAATACCAAACATTTTCTTTGAATTTGGCAAAGCCGACCTTTCCGTGGAATCGACCGCCGCCCTCGACAGCCTGATTACCCTGATGAACGAAAATCCCAAAATTATTGTCCAACTCATTGCTCACACCGACAACCGCGGCAGCGACGACGCAAATACAAACCTCTCGCAACGTCGGGCGCAGGCTGTGGTCGATTATTTGATTATCAATGGAATTGACGACATGAGACTGTCGGCAAAAGGTATGGGCGAATCGCAACCGCGAAAAATAACGGCTGAAATTGCCGCAAAATATCCGTTTCTACAACAAGGTCAGATGTTGAACGAAAACTATATCAATTCATTACAAAATAACGAAGAAAAAGAAATTTGCCATGCACTCAACCGCCGAACAGAAATACAGGTAGTGTCGGATAATTTTGAACAGCAATAAAATGGATAAATGATTATTGTATATGACCTGAATTTGTGTGTGTTCGTGAAAATGGTAACATTAGGCTGCGGTTTACAATTGCCCGTCAGGGCATTCATATCAATAGAAACATCCGAATATCACAGATGGTGAAACTCCATACGGAATTTCATGTTGCGGGGTATATCAATATTCTATTGATATGCAACTCCTGACGGAGTATGTGTTGCAATAACATGATTGTGATAACCATTATTTTTATGTTTTGATATTTTTTCGATGGGTGAACATGTTTGCTGCCGGTCGCAGTGCAGTCTGCATTGCGACTGGAATCATTTGCGCAGGTCGCAGAGCAGTTTGCATTGCGACCGGAATCATTCGCGCAGATCGCAGAGCAGTCTGCATTGCGACCGGAATCATTCGCACCGGTCGCAGAGCAGTCTGCATTGCGACCGGAATCATTCGCGCAGGTCGCAGAGCAGTCTGCATTGCGACCGGAAACATTCGCGCAGGTCGCAGAGCAGTCTGCATTGCAACCGGAAACATTCTTTTTTTTTCAATGCAGACAGATTTGCGACAAGAAACATTCTTTTTTTTCGCAGAGCAGTCTGCATTGCGGTTAGAAACATTCTTTTTTTTTGCAATGCAGACAGATCTGCGTTTAGAAACATTCACGCCGGTCGCAGTAATTATAGTGATTAGTGATTAGTAACATAACGACCACTAATCACTATTCACTGACCACTAATCACTAACCACTAATCACTGACCACTAATCACTGACCACTAATCACTAACTCCTGATTGCTCTGCTCAGGCTGTAAATATCGGCAAAGGACTGTTGCGATTGTTGGCGGTGGAGAATAAAACGATTGTTGTGGATTTCGATGGCGAGGTCGGCATTGTCCACCTTTTTGAAACCCAATCGAGCGAGGGCTTTGGCTGTCCAGAATTCAACAAGAGGGTCGCTGCTGCGGACGGCGATTTCGTGCGTTGCAAGGGTGCGTGTATCGATTGTGCCGGCAAAGTAGTTGAACTCGACGCAGGCGTTTGCAAATATCCTGTCGAACTGTCGATTGAGAGCCATATCTTCGGGAGCGCCCTGTGTCAGACAGCCATCAGCCATCAGCCAGATATTGTCGGCAAAACGCATTGCAAGGTCAAGGTCATGGGTCGAGAGGATGACGGTTTTGTTGCTGTTCCATGCCAGATTACGCAGCAGCATCAGTATGTCAAACTTATTGGGAAAATCGAGAAAGGCAGTTGGTTCGTCGAGAATAATTACTGGCGTTTCCTGAGCTAATGTGCGGGCAATCATGACCCGTTGCAGTTCGCCGTCGCTGGTTTCGTTGATTTTTTTACCGGCAAGATGCATTGCGCCCGACATTTCCAGAGCGCGGGCAATAGCCCGTCGGTCGTCGCTGTCGAGCGAGCCAATCCAGTTGGTACAGGAATATCGCCCCATGGCAACGACGTCGAAAACCGAGAGGTTGGCAACCTTAAAGCGTTCGGTGGACACGAAGCCCGTTGTCATTGCCCGTTCCCGCGTGCTGTATTGGGCGAGATTTCTGTCGCCAATTATCACTTTGCCCGACAGCGGAGGCAGCAGCCCTGCCAGCGTTCTGAGCAGCGTGCTTTTACCGACCCCGTTTTTGCCAAGCAGCACAACAAGTTCCGCGCTTTTGGCTTCGACCGAGAAGGCGGGAAAAACCGGTTTCCCGCCATATCCCGTTACGAGGTTTTTTGCCGTAATATTCATCCGGTCAGGCAAACAGCGACTGTGCTATTCCCGTTTCCAGCCCGCGCAGTTCGGCAAGTCCGCGCATCCGTCCGATACATGAATATCCGGGGTTGGTTTTCTTGTCCAAATCGTCAATCATCTGATGTCCGTGGTCGGGGCGGAAGGGTATTGACGCGCCGCGCTGCTGCTGAATTTCGAGCAGACCCTTCATCACCCCAAACATGTCCACATCGCCTTCGAGATGGTTGGCTTCGTGGAAATTCCCGTCGCTGTCGCGCAAAGTGGAGCGCAGATGGACAAAATACACACGGTCGCCAAGCCGTCGTATCATGTCCGGCAGGTGGTTGTCGGCGCGGACGCCCAGCGAGCCGGTGCAAAAACACAGCCCGTTGGCTTTGGCGGGCACGGCGGCAACAAGTTTCAAAAAATCCTGTTCGGTACTCATTATCCGTGGCAGTCCGAGAATAGGGTAAGGCGGGTCGTCGGGATGAATTGCGAGCACCGAGCCGACCTCGCCGGCAACGGCGGCAATTCGCTCAACAAATGCGATGAGATTTGAGCGCAGTATATTTTCGTCGATATTTCGATAACGGTCGAGTTGCGCCTGAAATTCTTCGATTGTAAAGCTCTCCTCAGCGCCGGGCAGTCCGGCAATCATATTTTTGACAAGCAGGTTTATCTCGTTGTCGGTCATTGCCTCGTAGCGTTTTTTTGCGAGGTCGATTTCGCCGGACGAATATTCTTTTTCGGCGTCGGGACGTTTGAGAATAAACAAATCGAAAGCCATAAATGCAGCGCGTTCAAAACGCAGCGCTTTCGAGCCGTCGGGCATAGTGAAGGCAAGGTCGGTGCGCGTCCAGTCGAGCACGGGCATAAAATTATAGGTAATAATTTTGATACCGTATTTGGCAAGATTGCGAATACTTTGGCAGTAATTATCAATATACTGCTCGAAATTGCCTTCGCGCGTTTTGATATGTTCATGTACGGGAATACTTTCGACAACCGACCATCGCAAACCGGCGGCTTCGACCTCGTTTTTGCGTTTCACGATTTCGTCTTCTGTCCATATTTCTCCGTTTTTAACATGATGCAGCGCCGTAACAATTCCCGTAGCGCCTGTTTGACGGATATCTGCCAGCGACACAGGGTCGTTGGGTCCATACCATCTCCAAGTCTGTTCACTGAGTATTACTTTTTTCATTATTCTTTTTTTTATTTATATTTATTTAGTGTTTGTCCGAAAACTCGAAAAAATGGCATATCTGCAAAGTCCCGCAGGGACTGCACGTTATTAACCGGTGGCTTTAGCCTCCGGCAGCGCCCCGCCACGTTGCCCAAGTCCCGCAGGGACTGCACATTAAATCAACAAATTCCACATTCCGTCCCTACGGGACGGCGATTGCGTGGTTGGG
>JAITIA010000174.1 GCA_031279695.1 Prevotellaceae bacterium
AGGATGCAGGAAATTCTTTGGCAACCGTTTCTACCGAGCGATGCAATCCTACGGATTGCTCGATTGCTCAGCTTTTCATGTTACAATAATATTTTGACCGACTTTATGGACAGACACTAATTAAGATCTTCATCTACTGTTAACTTCGGTTTTGTCGGCTTCCTTCCACGATTCCCTTTTCGTTCAGGAATTGTTGAAGTAGAAAAATTTTCTTTCAAAACCGTTTCATAATGGACAAGTTCATCGCTCACAAACAGGGGTTTATTATCTATTCTTGCAAGCAATTTTTTAAAATACTCACGACAACTTTTCAATGTTCTGTCTCCGACTAATGCGCATATTATAAGGCGGCTGTCAGGGTCTAAGGCTGTCCATACCCACTTTGTGCCGTAACCTTTTTCAATTTCGTTTTCGTCTATCGTTTTTTTTATTGACAAACGACCACAACTCGTCCATTTGACACTCGTTCAAACACAGATTTTTAAGCAAATTATTCATTGTTATTTCGGTATAATTGCCAGATTTGAGTATCACATTGCCAACAGCATTTTTATCAAGCGCTAACAGTCGAGCTGTCGCTCTAACTCCGTTTCCTTCCGACACAGACCGTATTATATTGTAAATCTGTTCTTCTGTGTAGTGGCTACCAAAAAATATTGTGTTGCGTGTTTCTGAAAATCGAGTCTTACAAACATTGCATTTAAGCATTTGTCTTTCAATTCCTTTAACTGTATATTTCCCAGCCTTTATTATGTTTCCCTGACTGCGCAAACCGTAGCATTTACATTGCTCGTTTGGACAAAAATAATCTTTGATATTTTCCATTCTTTTTTGGCCGCAAAAGTAATACAAATATATCAATTATACAAATACATGATATATTTTTTTAAACTGTAAATAAAACTAATTAGCGCACTTAAAAATGCGCCGCAAAGGTATTAATAATTTTTTAATTATATCAAAATAAATTTTTTCTGCAGCCTCAATCAGAATAAAACATCAATTTAAAACCCTGTAAATAAAACTCATATTGTTTCAAACAATTTCCCCCCAGAAAAACCTTCCCCCACTTATGGTGGACGTAATTTCCCCCCAGAAAAGAGAGTCGCCAGACTCATGCACCACGCACGGCTTGTTCGGACAAGGTTTTACCTTGCCCGCTCTATCCACGCAGGCTGTGCCTGCATTTGCATCTTTGTTGGCAGGCGCAGCCTGCCAAGATAAACTGGACGAGGTACAACCTCGTCCGAACAACCGAGTTTTCGGACGGACACTAATTCGTAATTGAAAGTAATTTCGCATTTCAAAAAAAAAGCATTACTTTTGCGGCGAAATTAAGATATGTTAATGAATAGACAAAAAACGGTTAAGGCGATGAAAAAAACAGTATTGCATACAGTTATGGCAATATTCGGCATAATGGCATTCGGGGCTTGTGAACGCGAAATTGAGTTTTCGAGCGAAGAGTTGCAGCCGAAACTTGTTCTGCAATGTTTTCTCGAATCGAACGAACCGGTGTGGCTGACTTTAAAAAAAGGTAGATTTTTCCTTTCGCAACGGGACGATATCAGCGCGGCGGTGAACAATGCCGCAGTAACAGTCTGGAAAAACGATGAACTTGTTGAAACTCTAAGGTTTTACAACTATGGCAAAGATTCGTATTATGCCGGCTCGTTTCGTCCGCAAATTGGCGACAAAATTACTATCAAAGCTACTGCCAACGGGTTTGCCCCCGTCGAATGTTCGACCGTTATGCCCGAAGCGCCTGTTATTCCCGACGTTGAATATGTTGATTTTATCGAACGGGTATATTCCGTTTCGGTCATAGGCGATGAATATGTTATTGATTCATCGTATGTTACGCTTCTCGAAAAATACAATCTCACCTGCCGTATCAACGATGCCGCCAATGCAAATTACTATCGCGCAGGAGCATTTATCAGAACATATTCGTCGAACCAAAGTTCCTATATAACGGAAGATACTGTGGATTATAACGTTTGGATAAAATCCGACGATATTGTATTCGGTCTCTCCAATTCCGATTTCTTGGATATTGAAGAGGAAAATCCCTATCATATTTTTTCCGACGAACTATTTAACGGTAAGGAATATGGCTTGAAATTTGGCTTTGAAAACAATGTTTCCATTCCTTTGGGCGACATATCCGACGACTATGTGTATCATCGAGTTTTGAAACGCGAATGTCGCGTTGTGATACGCAGTATTTCACAAGCATATTATTTGCATGTCCGCAGCCGGCAGGCAGCCGAATCGGAAGGGATTTTTTCCGAACCGGTACAGATTTACAGCAATATACAAGGAGGAATAGGCATACTCGCCGCCAGCACAAAAACCGAATACGTAATACCGATGTCGATAAAATAGAACTGAAAATATGTGTACTTTTGTACCCGATTTATAAAAAAAATTAAAACGAAATGAAAAAAATATTATTGTACGTTATTGTGGCAACAATGTTTGCCCCAACAACAAAAGCCGACGAAGGAATGTGGCTGCTTCCGCTAATTCAGAAATTGAATATCAAGGATATGAAAAAAGCGGGATGCAAACTTTCTGCCGACGATATTTACAGCATCAACTCGTCGAGCATTAAAGATGCAGTTGTGATTTTTGGCGGCGGATGTACCGGCGAAATTATCTCCCCGCAAGGGCTGCTGCTCACCAATCATCACTGTGGATATGGCGCTATTCAGCAGCACAGTAGCGTCGAACACGATTATCTCAAACACGGTTTCTGGGCAAAAACCCGCTCCGACGAAATCCCTACGCCCGGACTTAGCGTTCGCTTCCTCGAACGCATCGAAAACGTTAGCGAACGCATTGTGCCGGCGCTCGACGGGCTGGCAGAAAACAACCGAGCCGCAGTTATTGCCCAAATTTCCGACAGCATTGCCAAAGCCGCAACCAACAATGTATCGTGGCTGCACGCTTATGTTTCGTCGATGTTTGGCGGCAACGAATATTGGCTGATTGTTTATCGCGTCTATTCCGATGTGCGATTAGTTGGCGCTCCGCCCTCGTCGATTGGCAAATTTGGCAACGATACCGATAACTGGATGTGGCCCAGACATACAGGCGATTTTTCGCTCTTCCGCGTGTATGCCGGCAAGGATGGCAATCCGGCAGAATATTCTCAAGAAAATATCCCTCTTAAACCCAAACATCATTTGCCAATATCGCTGAAAGGCTTTGCGGAAAACGATTTTGCCATGATACTCGGATTCCCCGGCGCCACACAGCGATACATGACCTCGTGGGAAGTGAATGAACGAATTGATATTGGCAACTCTATAAGAATAAAAGTCAGAGGCATACGTCAGGAAATGATGAGAGAAGACATGCTTGCCGACCCGAAAGTAAACATCCAGTATGCAACAAAATACAGCGGCTCAAGCAATTATTGGAAAAACTCTATCGGCATGAACAAAGCGCTCAAAAGGCTTGGCATTGTTGCTCAAAAACAAGCGCAGGAACGCAGTTTTGAAAAATGGATAGCAGCCGACAATCAAAGGCAAACGCTTTATGGACAGGCTTTACCGATGATCGAAAAAGCAGTGGCGGGCAGACGGGAATCGTCGTCGGCAAACCTCTACCTTGCCGAAACATTGATGCGCGGCAGCGAAATATTGGGCTTTGCCGCCAGTTTCGGAGGATTGTATGAATTTTTGAAAAAGGATACAATCGATAATACTGAACTCAACCGACATATCGACGGGCTGAAAAAAAATGCCGACAGTTTTTTCAAAAATTATAACATGCCAACCGACAGAAAAATTTCGGCAGCAATGTATAAACTCTATTTTCAAGATGTAGATAAACAGTATCAAGCCGGCGCTTTTGAAAAAATCAACGAAATATATTCGGGCGATTTCAAACAATATACCAACGATATGTTTGCCGCAACTTTCCTGCTTGATAGAGAGCGACTTGACCGCTTTTTTGAAGCGCCAAGCCTCGAAATTCTCGAAAACGACCCCGCCATGCAACTCGAACGCTCGGTACGCAAATCTCAGTCGAGCCTGCGAAAGGCAAACGATGAATTTTCGCACATTTTCAGCGAAGGACATCGCCGCTATGTTGCCGGTCTGATGTCGATGTACAACGGTGTGCGACCGGTTTATCCCGACGCTAATTTCACTATGCGAATGACTTACGGCAAAATATCGGGCTATCGTCCCGCCGACGCCGAATATTTCGATTATCTTACCACCGCATCGGGAATAATCGAAAAAGAAGACCCCAACAATTGGGAATTTGAAGTGCCCGACAAACTGAAAAACCTGATTGCCACCCGCAATTTTGGCGTTTATGCCCTCAAAGACGGACGTTTGCCGGTGTGCTTTATTTTTAACGGCGATATCACCGGAGGCAATTCGGGCAGCCCCGTGCTCAACGCTCGCGGTGAACTGATTGGCACCGCTTTCGACGGAAACTGGGAAGCCATGAGTGGCGATATCGCTTTTGAACACGAAATGCAACGCTGTATCAACGTCGATATTCGCTATACTCTGTTCATTATCGATAAGTTTGCCGACGCCAAATATCTGATAGACGAAATGACAATTGTGAAATAACAATAAGTAAATGAAAAAAATACTGATAACCGGAGCAACCGGATTTATAGGGAGTTTTTTGGTTGAAGAGGCTCTCAAACAAGGGATGGAAGTTTATGCAGGCGTCAGAGCATCAAGCAATAAACAATATCTTGCCGATGAACGGATACGATTTATCGACTTGAAATATTATGATAAAAAACTGCTTGTCGGACAGTTGTCGGAACTCAAAAAAACAGTTGGCAAATTCGACCGGATAGTTCACAACATGGGCGTAACCAAATGTAACAACAAAAACGATTTCGACAGAATAAACTTCGGATACACAAAGAATTTTGTGGAAGCGCTGATTGAAGCGGACGCCGTCCCCGAAAAATTTGTTTACATGAGCAGCCTCTCGGCATGGGGCGCTGGCAACGCCAAAACCGGTAAACCTATAATGCTGTCGGACAAGCCCGCGCCCGATACTCTGTACGGACAAAGCAAACTTCGCGCCGAACAGTTTATTGCCTCGCTCTCCAATTTTCCGTATATTTTTCTCCGTCCCACAGGCGTGTATGGTCCGCGCGAAAAAGACTATTTTGTGTTCAACAAAACCCTGTCGAACGGTATTGAGCCGGCAATGGGCTTCAAACCTCAATATCTGACGTTTATATATGTCCGCGACCTTGTTAAACTCGTTTTTCTGGCATGTGAAAGCCCAATCAAACAAAAAGGATATTTTGTTTCCGACGGCAAGGAATATACTGATACAGAATACGCCGCCATTGTCAAAAAACATCTTGGACGCAAACATGTACTGAAAATTCGCGTACCACTGTTTGTTGTCAGTTGCATTGCCTGTATAGCCGATACCGTCTGCGGCTGGTTTGGCAAATCGCCAACTCTTAACAGAGACAAATACAAACTGTTACGTGTGCGAAACTGGAAATGTGAAATAGAACCAACACAGCAGGACTTCGCCTTCACCGCCAACTACGACCTTGATAAAGGTACCGAAGAAGCAATAAAATGGTACAGAAATGAAAAATGGCTGTAGTTAGTGATAGTCGTGCGTTTCTGTGGCGTTTGTATCAATGGTAAAATCAGGATATTCACATTCAAAATTTATATATCTGTTCCATAAATCCATCTGTTCCTTTTTCCATTTGCTGGATATAGAAGTCAGATTGTTCCCGTCTTTAAACGGTGGACGGTTTTTTGCGTAGAGAGTCAAGCGTCTGTAATGATGCATAAATACCCCGTTCAAAATCGATATCGGTTTTATATCTCCGTATGTTTCAGCCCGAAAACAGGAGCGATAGAACAGATCAAAGTCTGCGCCCTGCTGAGTAATATCCCATTTTCCAAGCAGTTCGAGCGCTCTGCGCGTCATTGCAATGGCAGAGCCGGAAAACCCTGTGGATAAAGAATATCCGTAACTGTGGAATATTTTTTCGGTATATTTTTCCCAATTTCCGTAACACAGCGTCACCATCAGTTTCAATGCAAACAGCCTCTGTCCAAAAATCGCTATCAGAGGATACTTTATTCTTTTCCACTTCCGTGAAATTCTTTTTGTTAGAGTAGCATCACACATTCGGTCGCTGGTTGCAAAACTGAGTACGTCGCACTTATCTTTACCCAGCAGTTCAAGCAATCTGGTGTCCCAGTGAGCGGATACCAATAAATCGTTGTTCAGAAAAACCAGAATTTCGTGTTTGGCAAGCGCAATACCCTGATTTTGACAGTGTGGATATGAATAATTAGCATCGTTTGCCACCACTTTTACATTGTATTCCGACAGAGATTGGAAAAATTCGCGACTGCCGTCTGTCGAAGCATTGTCTATGATTATCAGTTCAAACGGGCTGTCGGTATATTTTAACAAATATTTCCAAAACAGTCTGTTCATGTCGATTTGGTTATAAATAGCAGTAATTATTGAAATCATATATTATAATTTATTTCAGTTGGTCTTCTTGTTCATACAAAATATTCGCGGTCTTGCGAATGTCCATTTGCGGCACGCGACTCGTCCGGCAGGAATGTCGATACTGTTTGTCATTATATATAAACACCTTATTGTCATACAATTGCTGGTTGGATGTTTTGATTTTTCTGATTGTGGCATTGAATTGAGCACCGGCAGTAAAATTTGTGCCACAATTCGTAAAGAAAGCCACGCCGCAAACCTGCGAAACGGTTTTGCAACGTGGCTAAATATATATTTAAATTCTTCTTTTTTTTCGATTCTAAAAACAGGACTAACTGCCTGATTCTCTCTCTCTCTCTCTCTCTCTCTCTCTCTCTGGTAAAACAGGAAATTTGTGTCATTGCCTGTTCGACATGACACTCAGAGCGCGAAACGGGTTCGCACAAAGCAATACTTCCCGACCCAATATTCAAATCGAAACATCTCTCTTCTCTCTCCTGTCTTGTAGCACAATTTTTCATGTCATGTACTTTTTATAAAAATCCTGTTTTAACCCTTAAAATGCTTTTATCAAAAAAGCGCTGCAAAAGTAGATATTTGTTTTTAATCCCGCAAAATATTTTTTTACATCGCAGCAAAGGCGGCTGATAATTGTTTTGTTTTCGCTGAAATACAGGGGCTTTGTGATGCAATTTGTTTTCGTGGAAGACGCATTTTTTGATGTTCTTTGGAGGGTGATCTTTGTCTTGAACCACGATTTTCATAAGATTTTCAAGATTGGCGGGATTGTCTTAACTGTGATTTTAGAATGATTTTTGTTATTTTTGTGATTGTTTGCCGGATGCAAGTCCAACACACCTCATTTCCACCTAATTCAAAACAGGAAAACAACCTCAGTAGCCATGGGAAACAAACCTCATTACCTCATTTAATCATCAATATTGAACAATGAGGTAATGAGGTTTTATTGGAGGGGTGTCATTCCCATGTTACTGAGGTAGTTTCGTCAGGAAAATGAAGTTATGAGCATCGCAAATATTGGCGACGCAACCACGTCCCGTCAGGGACGGAATGTTGGTAGAAAACGCAAGCCCCCACAGCGACGCCCGTCCCGTCAGGGACGGAATGTAAAATCGTCGATTATAATGTGTCGTCCTGTGGGACTTTGCAGATATATCATTTTTTCGGGTTTTCGGACGGACACTATTTATTCCGTAATTTTCACGCTTACCGCCGCCAACTGCTGCCAGCCCGATTTGTCGGTGAGGCGCACCATAAAATGATAGTCGCCCGCGTCGATGTCGGCAGGAACGGCGATTTCGTTGTTCGCTTCAAA
>JAITIA010000015.1 GCA_031279695.1 Prevotellaceae bacterium
GAACTTTCGCAGTTTGGCGACGTGGTTTCAGCGACCTCATTTCCAAGTCTTTTAGATGCCGGCATGATGCTGACGCTGGTTTCGCCCGATACTGTTGTTACTGCCGTAACCGAGTATAACTCATCGTTTTATGGCGATGCGGAAAAGGCGAAGGGCGGCTGGTCGCTTGAACGAATCGACGCTAACAACCTGTCGGACAATGGAAACTGGATGGTCTCGAACGACGCGAACGGTGGAACGCCTTGCCGTGAAAACTCTGTAACAGAGAGCAAACCGGATAATATTCCTCCGTATGTCGTAACGGTGGAAATGACAGGTGATAATTCAATATTACTGATATTCAACGAATTTATTCCATTTTCACTGCTTCAACAAGCAAACAGTTTTACGGTGAAAAATCTTGGAACTCCAATAAAATCAACTCCAACACATATCGAATTTGCAAATCAAACGGAATTGATATTTGATAAGCCATTCGAGATAGGCGTGGTTTATGAGTTGTCTATCTCGCTCGAAATCAAAGATATTCATAGAAATGAATATGTAAACGAGCCAATAATTTTTGGTAAAATGCATAAACCGCAACAGAATGATCTGGTTATCAACGAAATTCTGTTTAATCCGCATTCCGGCGCTCAGGATTTTGTGGAAATATACAACAAAAGCGACAAAATATTTGATATTGCCGACCTTGCAATAGCCAGCCGAAACAGGACAACCGGCAATTTGCAGCAAATACATAAAATATCTGATTATCACAGATATATTTATCCGGAAGAATATTTTGTTTTGACTGTCGATTCTGTTTTGGAGCAGTTCTATTATGCTGAAAATCCGGAAAATATAATTATAATGAATGCTTTTCCCGTTTATCCCAACGATAATGGAACTTGCGTTTTGCTTGTTTCCGAAGCGGAGATCGTTGATGAGTTTTCGTACTCGGAAAAAATGCATAATGTGTTTATTTCCAACAAACAGGGAGTATCGCTTGAACGTGTGGACTATAATCGTCCGGCGGCGGAATCGACAAACTGGCAGTCGGCGGCGCAGACGGCAGGTTTTGCAACGCCAACGTATAAAAATTCGGCGTATTTCCTTTCGGAAAACACAGATAACGATGCTTTTAATCTTTCATCAACCACATTTTCGCCCGATGGCGACGGTTATGAAGATGTTTTGTATATCGACTATAAAATGCCTGAAGCCAACTATGTTGCAAGTATTCGCGTGTACAATATTCGTGGAAATTTTGTCAAAGAAATATGCCGCAACGTTACTTTGGGCGTCGAAGGGCGGTTGGAATGGAATGGCAGTCAGGCAAATAATTCCAGATCTCCGGTTGGACCATATATTATTTTCATCGAAGCATTTAATCAAAATGGCTCAGTTCTAAAATATAAAAAAATATGCGTACTGGCTGAAAAGTAACAGTTTTTTAGTGATTAATTCCTGCGGCGGAGGATAAAAAGAGCAATCCAAAGCCCAGAAGGGGCTTTGGATTGTTCTTTTTAGTCAGTGGTCAGCGCCTGCGCAATGACTGAGCCGCCGCAGGCACTAAACACTAATCACTGACTAATCACTGTTTTTTTCATATTTTGCTATTACCCATGCGCACACTTTATACGAGATGTATATAAACAGTGGCCAGGATGCAAACATCAGTATTTCTGTTAAATATTTCATTTTACTGTCTTTTTTATTATTAAATTAATATGTATGCGATTCGGATTTTATCTCCTCTACCGTCATTTTTTTTCTGTTCATCACTCTCCAGAAGTAGAAGATGTAAGCCAGAACAAACACTATGGCTATGGAAACTATACTCATAGCTGTGAGCGTGAATTTACTCGACGAACTGTTTACTATGGTCAGCGAACTGTTGATATCGACGTTGGAGGGGTAATAGGCTGTGTTGTTGTAGCCTGCGGTCAGCAGCAGGGCAAGGACGGTCAGCACCGTACCTGTGCCGGCAAACCATATCCCTTTTGAATATACCGGTTTGGAGAAGACTGTTTTACCTGTTCCCCACAGCACGCACACAACGCCCACAAGGAACGTTACCAGAATGGCGGGCATTTGCAGGAAGTTTTTCAAATACTTGTATTCTTCGGGTTTACAGTTGCCGCCGGCGTCATACAGAACGCCTGTTTTCAGCAGCAGGCATATCACAAAAGTCAGGAAAAAAACAAGGAAGGGGACAACATCGTAGAGAAGGCGTTTCTGCGTGCGCTGGAGAATATTGTCGTTGTCCACGCTGTTGATGATATACAGCGCGCCAAGTATTCGGGCAAGGAAAAACACTGCCAGTCCGAGCGTTATATTGAGCGGGTTTTCCCATACTGCTTCCAGCCCGTTGAAGGGGTGATGCCATTCCGATATGGTGAGATTGCCGCCGAGATTGGTCAGGTTTGAGAAATTGACCGAGAAGTTGGCGCCCGTAAACAGTGTACCTACCGCCGTACCTACCAGCACCGTTGCGCCGAAACCGTTTATCAGCAGAAATATTTCGTAGGTTTTTTTGCCCAGAAAGTTGTTTGCTTTTGTGCGGTATTCGTAGGCTACTGCCTGAACAACAAAGCAGAGCAGTATTGCCATCCACACCCAGTAGGCGCCTCCGAAACTTGTTGAGTAGAACAGTGGAAACGAGGCGAAGAATGCGCCGCCAAAGGTTACCAGAGTGGTGAACGTAAACTCCCATTTGCGTCCGAGAGTATTGATTATAAGAGTTTTTTCGTCCTCCGACTTGCCCAGAGTGTATATCAGTGTCTGGCCGCCCTGAACGAACATCAGGAATACGAACAGCGCTCCGAGAAGGGAGACTAAAAACCACCAGTAATGTTGAAGAAAAATATACGTTGTATCCATTATTATATTTATTTAGAGGGTTGATTATTACTTGCTATACCGGGTCCCTTTTTTATTTGCCCGAACAGGATTTTGAGTTCGGCTATCAGCAGAATTGAGAACAGCACAAAAAAGAGGAAGAAGGTGATCATCACCGAGCTGGCGTCGATGCGCGACACGGCGGCAACGGTGGGCAGCAGGTCTTGTATTGTCCATGGCTGACGTCCCATTTCGGCAACAATCCAGCCTGCCTGCGATGCGATATATACCAGCGGTACTGAGAGTATCGACAGGCGCAGTATCCATTTGGGCATTGGTCCTGCCGGTTTCATTGCGACCCAGAGGGTGAGGATAAAGACGAGAATAAACAGAAATCCCAGACCGACCATTATTCTGAAACTGTAATAGCACAGCGGCACGTTGGGTATTACGCTCGACGGCGAATTGAGGTATCCGTAGCCATAATATTTCATGTTTTTCATCAGGTCGCTTTCGGCGCCTTCGGCGGCAATATTATCGCCTTCCTTTTTGGCTTTCTGATATTTTGCCAGCGATGCGATGGCTTCTTTGCCTCGACGTATTTTTTCTTCTACCGAAAGTGCGGCAACCGTTTTTCCCTCGCTGTCGGTATATTGAAATCCGCCGTTAATCAGGTCTTCCACCCCCGGCACAAAGGCGTTTACTTTGCGGTAGCCCATAATCGAAAGCAGTTTGGGTATTTCGATATTGAACACAAAGGCGTCCCTTTTGTCGCCTGCCTCCTTGCCGGGCGTCAGCAGCCCGATAACGCTCAGTCCTGCACCCTCTTTACCCTTGTAGAGCCCTTCCATGGCGGCAAGTTTCATCGGCTGGGTGGTGGCGATATTGTTTGCCGAAGTATCGCCGGTGATTATCAGCGCCGCCGAACTCAGCAGCCCGAAGACGGAGGCTACGATGATGCTTTTTTTGGCAAAGATTTTTTCGCGTCCTTTCAGCAGAAACCAGCAGCTGACGCCCACTACCACTATTGCCGACAGGACGTAGGCGGAGGTGATGGTATGCAGGAACTTGGCTATTGCCGAGGGGTTAAACAGGACGTCCCAGAAATTAAACATTTCGTTGCGGGCAGTGGCGGGGTTGAATTTCATTCCCACGGGGTTTTGCATCCATCCGTTTGCCACCAGTATCCACAGAGCTGAAATGTTGGCGCCGAAGGCTGTAAGCCAGCTGGCGGTGAGATGTGTTTTTCGTCCGATTTTGTTCCATCCGAAAAACATTATGGCAATAAATGTACTTTCCATAAAGAAAGCAAATATGCCTTCGATGGCAAGCGGCGCTCCGAAGATATCGCCCACAAACCATGAGTAGTTCGACCAGTTGAGCCCGAATTCAAATTCGAGAATCAGACCGGTCGCCACACCTATCGCGAAATTTATTCCGAATATGGTCATCCAGAATTTCACGACTTTTTTCCAGAACTCGTTTCCCGTTTTCACATAGATTGTTTCCATTATTGCTATAATAAAGGAAAGTCCCAGTGTGAGCGGAACGAAAAACCAGTGGAAAATGGCGGTCAGGGCAAATTGCAGCCGCGACCACTCTACTACAGAACTTAATAACATTTGGTTGAGCATTACACTTTTTTTAATTAATTAATAAATCGATTTTTTATCAGTATTTTATTTATACTCTTATTTATATTGGGTTAAAGGGTAATTTGTATGGAGACTACTAAGGGAGCACGGGAAAATAAGGGTTTTGCATTGCCGTCCGTTACGGGTAACCCCCCGTTTATTATCTTGAAAATAATAAAGAGCCGGTAAAAGTTTCCACACAATTTTCTGTATAACCATTTTGTTTAACCTTTTGTCCATTTTTCATCAATCTAAAATCACTAATCACTAATCACCGGCTTAGTCAGTTCTTTTATAACATGGTCGATTCGTTCTTCGTCGGTATCGAAATTCGTCTTCAAATAGTTTGGAAAGAAGAAGGGTTTCAACACCAGAAACATGATAACCAGTTTGATAATTATTATCATCCACAGTGTTTTTCCCACTGTCATGCTTTTAAAGCCTTCGTAATAAAATAAAAATACACGTTTCAGTACATTCATATCCTTTATTTTTTCGAGAAACAAAAGTAGTAAAAATTTTGTTCACCGGAGCTTCTTTTCGATAAAAAATTTTCGACAACCCTGTTCATCGCCTCTTTAACTGTTGATGTTCAATGTCCTACAAGTTTCAATAAATATTGTCCGTACTGATTTTTTTTCATCGGTTCGGCAAGTTTTTCGAGCTGATTTTGCGTAATCCATCCGTTTTTGTAGGCAATTTCTTCAAGACAGGCAATTTTCAGCCCCTGTCGTTTCTCAATCACTTCCACAAAGGTGCTTGCCTCCGAAAGCGAGTCGTGCGTGCCGGTATCGAGCCAGGCAAATCCCCGTCCCAGCAGTTGTACTTTCAGCCTTTGCATGTCGAGAAATTCCTGATTGACGGTGGTGATTTCTAATTCGCCACGTGCCGACGGTTTGATATTTTTGGCTGTTTCGACCACCTGATTGGGGTAGAAATACAAGCCTACGACGGCGTAGTTCGATTTCGGGTTTTGGGGTTTTTCTTCGATACTCAGGACGTTGCCCTGTGCGTCGAACTCGGCAACTCCATACCGTTCGGGGTCGGTTACATAGTATCCGAAGACGGTTGCTTTGCTCTGTGTTTCAACCGTTGCAACGGCTTCGCGCAACATGGCGGTGAAACTCTGTCCGTAGAAGATATTATCGCCCAGCACGAGACAGACGTTGTGGTTGCCGATAAATTTTTCACCGATAATAAAAGCCTGAGCCAGACCGTCGGGCGAGGGCTGTTCGGCATATTCAAAGCGGACGCCATAGTCGCTCCCGTCGCCCAGCAGTCTTTTAAAGCAGGGCAAATCTACGGGGGTGGATATCACCAGAATATCGCGGATACCAGCCAGCGCCAGCACCGAAATCGGGTAGTATATCATCGGTTTATCGTAAACCGGCAATATCTGTTTCGATACCCCTTTGGTTATCGGATACAATCTTGTGCCGGAGCCTCCGGCGAGTACTATTCCTTTCATCATTGTTTTTAAATTTTTATTTATAATCAAGCCCATTGAGGGCTGTAACATTCCTGTTTTCTATTTATTAACCAACAGTATTGCGTTGCGCCTCCTCTTTTCTAATCATAGTATTGCAATGATTCTAATCATAGTATTGCAATGATTCTAATCATAGTATTGCAATGATTCTAATCATAGTGTTGCAATGATTCTAATCATAGTGTTGCAATGATTCTAATCATAGTATTGCAATGATTTCTGCAGCAGAGGCGCGACGCAATCTAACGTCATGATTGAGTGTCGGGTATGCCGATTTTCAATGGCAGGTCGTACACTATCGAGCGTGGCGTTTTGAGCAGCACCGAATTTGTGGAAAAACAGGTTACGATTTTCAACGTGTATAAGCCATTGGGAAGATTGGCGGGTACGCGGCAGATAATCTTTTTGGGATTGTTTTCCGTAACGGGATAGTCGAGAGATGTTTCAATGTTGTTGGCATCAACAAAGAACACTCCTGTGGCGGGGTCGTCAGCGGGTACAATCTTAAGTTTTTCGCCGGTGATAATAATGTCGCCGGAAGGAGAGACGACGCCGTCGTTTTTGCCGGTGAGCACATCGGTAACCAGCCCGATATGAGCGCCGCCGTCGGTTTTTGTACCGAGTATTTCCACGCCAACTTCTTCTTCGAGACTTTTTCTAAATTCTGCAGTAGGTATCACATCCACAGTAATTTTGTGCACAGCGGGGTCGAAGAGAGGGCTTGAGCCGATCCATGTTCCGGTGATGCGGGGAGCGATACGGATATTACCGTCCTGCGCCGACGAGCCGCTCAGGACAGCGTTGCGCACCACCGTATCGCGCTCATTGAGAATACTCAGGATAGTTTCGTAGCGGAGTTCGCTGCGTTCAGCCACAATTTGCCGCGCAATATCTTCATTGTGCAGCGTGTTGCCTGTGGTGGATATTTCGGCGATATAGTCGTTATCCACATTTTTGGTCAGGAAGTTAATCCGAAGCCAAATTTTCCAGAAAAAACGTTTAACTGTTTTACTCATGTCTAATAATATTTTAAAATTTAAATTTTGATATTCTATTTCTTAACTGTATATCCTAATTTTTAATCGACACGCTTAACCGATAATATAGTCCTTTTCAGAGATTTTAGCGCCACCAACAGCCGTAACCGTCAGAAAAACTCCGCTAAAAAATCGTCGCAAAAGTACAACAAATTTTTATAACAGCAAAAAATAATTTGCAGAGGTTGAAAAAAAGTTTGGTTCTACTGGGAATTGTGTGGAAAAACCCTTATTTCTAAAAGTGCCCTCTTATGTAACTCCTTTTTCAGGCAGAGGATTTCAGTTTGGATAGAGTACGTTCTAACTGATTATTGATTGATGCCTGTGGCGGCGGACAGGCTGAGCCGTAAAGTTCCGTCCCTGCGGGACTTTGGGACAGAGCGGAGTTTTCTGCATAAATCAATAGCACCTCAATCTTTTTTTCAACCAAAAAAAGCCAATGAATTGATAAATAATATTAAATAAAATTATCAAACCGCCCGAAAGGGCATAAAAGGAAAAAATATGGACATAAATAAGCGCCACATACCGAATAACACCCTTACTTCGCAAAGTGTCTTTAGCAACATAAACAGGTGTAGTTCAAACCCTTATTTTCTTTGGATTGAAACAGATTTGGCAGTTATTAGAAAAAAACATTAAATTTGCGTTTTAATTTAAACAATTATTAACGCCCGCGAAGGGCAAAGAAAGGAAAAAAATATGAATACAGGAAAAAGTAAAAAACTTTCAGCCAACGGCTACAAAATCGTAAAAATCATACACATTCTGTCAGCAGCAATGTGGATTGGCGCAAGCGTTATCGGGTTGTTTTTATTGACAGCCATTTTGAACAGCGATAATTTATTGCCCGTATTATCGGCAATTCATTACATTGATTTGTTAATAATTGTTCCGGCAAATTTGATTACATTTATCACAGGCATAATTTTTTCAACGTTTACCGAATGGAAATTCTTCAAACACAGATGGATTATATTCAAATATATCATAAATTTAATTCCAATAACAGGCGGATTTATATTTGCTTCGGCAATAATCAATATGCTTTCCATTG
>JAITIA010000068.1 GCA_031279695.1 Prevotellaceae bacterium
TCCGTGCATTTTCGTCTGCGCCGAACATGCCGCCCGGAACTTGTCCGAAGGCACGGCGTATAAGGCTTTGAACATTATAACTGGCTGCAAGCAAGGAAGAATCTTTGGTAAACATATAAAAGGTTGCCGGCTCGCGAAAACATTGCGCAATATTGACATTATGCCAGTTCGGCAACTGCGTCGATTTTGTCCAATTGGCGGTATTTCGGTGGATTTTAGCAGCTAAATCCAACAAATCGGAATCGCCGGTACGATTGTAAAGCCAGGCAACACTCCAAAGATTATCGCCGCCACGACTGTTTTCCCAATAACTGGACAGAAAATCTTCGTCCGGTACCGTCCGTAAATATCGGCAGTAATTGCTCATAAAACTAAGGACGCGCTCATCGTTAGTATATTCGTGATACGACTGTAAAAGCCAAAGCACCACCATATTAGGCCAGAAATCCTGTTTCCCGTTGTTCCTATGAATCGGCCCGAAATTTCCATCTTCACGCTGACTGTTTAAAATCGATTCGATCCAAAATTTCGCTTCGTTCAGCATCGCTGTATCTTTCACCAGATAAGCCAAATCGCTGTATCCACGCAACCAATAAGGCACTTCTTCCCAGCCCCATTGTCCGCCGTTTTCGAGCCAGGCATTATCTTTTTTCTGAAGCCATGCGCTTATTTCGCTCAAATGTCCGTTCAATCCATTCTTTTGCAGAACCAACTGTTGTTTCAGCCATCCTTCGGGTTGAACAGCGCCCGTTGGCAATTTAATAAACGGTTGCGGTTGCAAAGGCGGACGGTTACTCACGTAATACGCATTGGATGAATTGGTTAAAGGTCTTTCAAGTACTTGTATTTCGTTGCTTGTCGAAGTAGAACAGGCAGATGCAAATAATGCAAAAATAATAAGTACCAAAAAATTGTTTTTCATGATGTTTAGTATTTTATCGATGTTTAAACTTCGGTACAAAATTTTGGATATATGCATTTTACCGATGATAATTGATTTCATTTTTTTAATCTTTATTTATGTTTCATTTTTTATTATTTCATTTTTTGGCTTTTAAATTCCATTTCATAACTGCCGGCAACCAACGAGTACGCGCCTTTTTCCGTTTCGGGAAGCGAAATGACTTCGCCGGCGCTCAGTTTTACTTTGCCAAGTTGGTAGTTGGCTGGCACATATAGAGTTGCCTTTGCGTTGGCTGGAACTGTTACCTTATAAATGACGTCCTTTTTTTTCCGTTCCCATTTTGATACGATTTCTCCGTATGGCGACTGGAAATTGACGGTTGCATACGTTAAATCCTTAACAAAATGCGGTTTAAGCAGAATATTCGCAAACCCCGGATTTGCGGGGTCGGGATGAATGCCGCCAAGCGCTTTGTAGAGCCAGGCGCCGATTTCGCCAAACATGATATGATTCAGCGAAGCCTCCTTGCCTTCGCCAATTGCCTGCCACGCCTCATAGAGCGTTGTTGCCTGATCGTGTTTAATCCAATGACCCCATGACGGATACGTGTCCTGAGATGCGAGTGTAAAAGCGAGGTCTGCATATCCGTTGTCGCTCAGCGCATTGAGAATGGTTTTCGACCCAAGCAGTCCAACGTCGATATGACGGTTGTCCGCCTCGACCCGTTTTGCAAGATTGGCTGCCACGCCCGTTTTCAATTCTTCGTGAACAATCTGCCAGTGCAGGGCGGCGCTCAGTTCGGTCTGAAAACCTTTGTCATACATATATCCGTTTTTATCTAAATATTTATTGTTGAAGGCGGTTTTAATTTTCTCAGCCAGCGCTGCATAATGTACTGCATCCTCTTCTTTGCCAAACAGTTTTGCCGCACGCGACAGTATCATGGCGTCGGTATAATAATATAAGGTAGAGGTAAATTCCACAGGCGTTTGCGATTTGACCGGTATCCAGTCGCCCAGTCCCCATTTGGTCAGACCGGAAGGATACAGATAATCAACATGATCGAGGTATCGTTTTATATTATCGTAGCAATCGGCGAGCAATTGACTATCGCCGTAAAACATATAAATTTGCCATGGAATAATTGCGATGGTGCTTGTCCAGTCCAGACCGTTAGCCCAATCGTATCCACATCCGCTGGTCGGGATAATGTTCGGAAAAACGCCGTTGGGCTGCTGTTCGTCCCGATGATCTGCCATCCATTTTTCATACACCGTGATGCCGTCGAAATTATAAAGTCCTGTTTCAATGGCTATTTGAGCATCGCCCGTCCATCCGTTTTTTTCACGCTGCGGGCAGTCGGTCGGATAGCCGAAAAGATTGGACAGATACGAATTGTTTGTTGCCTGCCAGATTTTATTGACAAGCGGATTTGAGGTTTCGACGCGACCGACGGGCGGCACGTCGCTGTGCATAAACCAGCCCGTCAGAGCGTCTTTGCTCAGCGTAAGCGGTTTGTTTGATGTGATTTTCACATACTGAAATCCTTTATAATTAAATCGAGGCATGAACACTTCTTCGCCCTTGCCTGCGAGAATGAAAATATCCGTCTGGAAAGGATCGGTATTGTCCTTTGGGCGGTAATGTTCATCGATATTTCTCATATACAGCGATTTGTCGGGGCGGCATATTTCCGCATGTTGCAAACGTATTTCCGTTCCTGCTTCGCCTTTGACGCGCAATTCGCTGACGCCGGATATATTGCGTCCGAGATTGTATATAAAAGTAGTGTCGTTGATTTTTTCAAAATCCATGGCGGATATTTGTTCGACATTCCGTATCGGATGCAGCTGTTGAGCAACAATCAGGTTGGAAGGCGCTGAACGATAGTATGTTTCTTTCCATTTGGACGCATCGAAGCCGACACGATTCCAGCCCTCCTGTTCTAGGCGGGCGTCGTAATGTTCCGCCGTATAGATACTGTTGAATATCACCGGACTGAGGCTTGTTTTCCAGTCGCGTTCGCTGACAATGGTTTCCGTTGTACCGTCGTCATAAACAATCCGCAAATCCAAACAGAACGCCGGACGCGCACGCCAAGGAGCATTGTCGAAAAACCATACTGCTACGGACTGGTGATTGTACCAGCCGTTGCCAAGCAACACGCCCACAGCGTTTTTACCCTCCTGCAATTGTCGGGTTACATCGTGAGCAACATAAAGATTGCGACGGTCGAAACGGGTGTACATCGGGTCGAGCCGGTGATTACCAATACGTTCGCCATTGACATACAGTTCATACAGCCCGCCAACGGCAATATATGCGCGAGCGGAGCGAATTTTTTTCTTCGCATCAAATTCTTTGCGAAAATATGGAGCAGGTTTCACATCGACGCCGTTGCCGTTTTTCAGAACGCCATCGCTAATCCACGAGCCTTTCCAGTTGCTCATCTCCATCATACCTGTTTCAAAAGCAGCAACATGCGAAACCGATTCCGCATTGTCCTTATCCCACACGGCAACGCGCCAGAAATAGCGGGCAAAAGGCTGCAGACGGTCGCCTTCATATTTAATCAGCATAGTACCGGAATTTGTTCGGGGACTGTTCCATACGTTGCCGCGACCGGCAGCCACCGCCGCCGAATCTGTTCCCACAGTGATTTGATATGCTGTTTGTTGCGCTCCGTATCGCGGATCGTTCAGTTGCCACGATAAACGCGGCGAATATGCATCAATGCCCAAGGGATTTGTCAGATGTTCGCAACGCAGATTTACCGGCTCGGCATAAGCCTGAAATACACAGGCACAGCCGATTATTAACGTAATAATTGTTTTCATTTTTTAATCTTTATTTATGTTTAATTATTTATTTACACCCATATCGGCAAATAATTTCCATACTTCGCTTGCTGCCAGCAAAAACGCCCCAGAACCGTATGCTTCAGTATGTTCATAAAGCACACTATCGGGCTGATCGCCAACACGCTGCACATATCCGAGCCGCCCCTGCCCGTTCACGCATGAAACAAGCAGTTCCCACGCCTTGAGCACGCATGGCTTGTATTCGTCGGCGGGCAATATCCCGTTGTTAATGCCCCAGGCGAGCGCAAAACAGTAAAAGCCCGTACCGCTCGTTTCCTTTCCGCCGAAATGCGTCGGGTCAAGCAGGCTCGACGACCAATATCCGTCTTTCAATTGAATTGCCTTGAGTTTGACCGCCATTTCTTTGTAAAGGTTGAGATAAAACGGATAATGCTCATAGTCCTCCGGCATTGCCCGTAACACTTTCGCAAGTCCGGCGAAAACCCAGCCGTTACCTCTCGACCAGAACACCTTTTTCCCCGCAGGCGTGCGTTGCTTAAAGTAACGATCATCGCGATAGTAGAGATGTTCGTCATTATCGTAGAGGTATTTGTGGGTGATAGTCCATAGTTTGTGCATCTCGTCGAGATATTTTTTCTCGCCTGAAATCTCGGCGTAAAGGGCGAATGTCGGGGGCGCCATGAACAGGGCGTCGCACCAACTCCACCAGTTGAACCAATAGCGATTGCCTTCGAAAGTAACGTCGGGTTCCTTCGGGGTACGCACAAAAGCGGCGTCGAGGCAATAGACCGTTTTGTCGATAATTTTATGCACACGCAGAATTTTGTAAAGCCCCATGTACATGTGCCCGATAGCGAAAGCATTCGCATCGTAAGGACGCGGACGCATTGCCCATTTCCAGTCTTCACCCATCTTCACCATCGCCTCAAGATACTTGACCTGCGGATTGACTTTGTAGAAATCGAACAACCCCGAATAATACGCGCCGTATTCCCATTCCCACAACTCCTTTCCCGTGTGGTTATTTTGCTGATAATCAAAAACTTTATCGGCAATTTTCAAAATTGACTCTGGCTGCAACCAATCCGGTTGCTCCGTTTTAATTGCTTTCGCCGTTTTCACTTGGGCAATAGCGATTTCAGGACTTGCAAACGTCCCTGCCAAAACCGTAAAAATGCCTGTCAATAACAAAGTTAAACCACTGTTTTTCATATATTTACAAACAGTTAATATCCACACATCGCTTTCTGCTACATTGCAATAATTTTGTCGAGCCTGCGGCACAGGTCGGCAAGTCCTTCCGGCGAGTCGGCGCCGCCCTGTTCGGTGGTCAGCCACTGACCTTTATATACTGTACGGGCAATTTTTACAACAGCCGCCCAGTTTACATCGCCTTCGGTCAGCGCGGCATTGAAGCCTTTCCAGCGACCTTCGGCGTCGGCTTTTTTCCTGCTAAATTCTTTAATGTGTATCCGTCCAATACGTTGTCCCAGAATGTGTATCCACTGTTCGGGCAAACCATATACAAGGATATTTCCGCAGTCGAAATAGAATTTAATATATTGACTTTTGAACTGATCGACGTAGCGACATGCTTCCATGGGGCTGAGCAGAAAGTTGTTCCATACGTTTTCGATACACATACTCACACGCAGTTTTTTGGCTACGGGCAATAGTTTTCGGAGACAGTCGGTCGAGCGTTCCCAGCATTCGTCGTAGCGTGTGTTTTCATTCACCGATCCGGGCACAACAAGCACAGCGTCTGTGCCATATACCTGCGCGTCTTCGAGCGCCGTGCGTATGCCTTCCATTCCTTTTTGGCGCACAGCAGGGTCAGGGTCAGAAAGTTGCGCCTTCCAGTGGGTCGAGCAGCACACGCTCGATGCAACTAATCCGGTTTCTTTCATCGCATCAAGAACTTCCTGCCTGTCCATGTGGCTGTTAGGCTCAATACCGTCGAATCCGGCAGCCTTTATTGCTCTACATTTTTCAAGTACTGTTCCTTTCATACCAACCGTTCCCCACATTATTGATTTTCTGAATGTTCCGGCGGCGGGCGGCAAGGGCGAGGCTGTTCCGGAGGCGATATTGCCCACCGCCGGCAACAAAGTCAGAGCGCCGGCGGCAAGCATTGTTTGTTTGATAAATATTCGTCGTTTCATCTATTGATTTTTAATGATTTTACTTATTTTGGAGCGAGTCCGGCAACGGGTATTTCCTCCTTAATATCAGGAACTTCGCCAAAGTCTATGGTTTCCGGTCCAAGTTTCTGATTCGACGCCATGATTTGTTCCCATGTAACGAATTTGCCTGTGTAAGCCGATTCGCGTCCCATAATCGCCATAAGCGTGGACTGCACATGTTTATCGACGTCGTTGAGCGGTTTTCCGGTACGAATGGCGGTAACTAAACGTATGAGTTCCTGAACATAAGGGTCGGGAACAGCCATCGATTGGTCGGCGTCTTCTTTTTTCGGATACGGATATTTCCATGCCACCGAACCGTCGAGATTAAATATAGTATTGTTGCAGTTGGTATATCCTTTTGTGCCATAAACCATGATAACATTTTGTGTGTCGCAACCGCTGATTTGCCGCGAAGTACAGTGTGCGCGGCTTCCATTTTCGTAGAGATATTCGATGCTGATATGGTCGTACATATCGCCGGTAACGCGACGTTGCCGACCACCGTTGGCTTCGGCGCGTAGGGGTTTGCGGTCGCCTGTAAACCACGACATTTGGTCGATTTCGTGGATAAACTGTTCAACCACAAAGTCGCCCGACGTCCAGCAGAAATTCACCCAATTGCGCAGCATGTATTCCATGTCGTTCCATTCGGGTTCGCGTTTTTTATACCACAGCGAGCCGCCCATGCGCGATACGTGCGCCGACACAATGTCGCCAATTGCGCCGCCGGCAACGCGACGGTAGGTTTCGATACAGTCCTTTTGCGAGCGTCGAATAGTGCCACTGATTACCGAAAGTCCCTGCTGTTCAGCGCGTTTGCCGATAGCCATCATCTGACGCGCGCCCACGGGATCCACGGCGCAGGGTTTTTCTATAAAACAGTGTTTATTTTTACTGATGGCATACTCGAAGTGGAGCGGACGAAATATGGGCGGCGTACACAGCAACACCACATCTACGTCGGCGTCAATCACTTGCCGGTAGGCGTCGAACCCCGCGAAACAATTTCCGTCGGCAATTTGCTGACCGCTTTGTGCCAGCGCACTACGGCAGGCTTCCAGTCTGTCGGGGAAAACGTCGCCCAATGCGGTTATTTGCAATCCTTTACCGGCGGCAATAAAGTTGAATGCCGCGCCTGTTCCGCGTCCGCCGCAACCTACCAGACCGGCTTTCAGTGTCCGTCCGTCCGGTGCGGAAGGAAGTATTTCAGGGACAACAACATTGCGTATTTTTCCGGAACCGGAATCTTTCGACGAGCAGCCGCTCAAGAATGCGGGAACCGACAGTGTGCCTGCTACTCCAAATGCAGAACTTTTGAAAAAGTTCCGTCTGTTCATTTTAAATTTCATTTTTTGATTCATACGTTTATATTTAATTTTAATTACATCAATTTTACATTTTAATAAAAAAGGCTGTCAAATAAATGATACACAAATGAATATGGTTAATATTTTTAAAAATAATCACTTTTTCCGTCTGTGTGTTTTTTCGACAGCCCTCTGTTAAAATAAGTATCACAAATCCATGATTACATGGGCTGCGATGGGGCTACTCCCGGTTTCGGGGCTACGCCTTCCTGATAGAAGTCCAAGGGTCCGAGTTCGTATTTTTCGGGACCATAGCGGAGCGGGGAGTTGGAAATTTCATTCCACGAAATTGCTTTTCCCGTGTATGCGGCTTCGCGTCCATGGATAGCAACCAGCGTAGAATAAGCCAAATCTGTTGCCTGATTGATTTTTTTGTTCAGACGGATAGATTCCACCAGATGAATATGTTCCTGGTCGTAGTGATTTTTTTCAGGTTTAGCCTTATAGTCATACGCCCAAAGGATGTTACCTTCGTAGTCTTCGATACGGATGCCGGTTTTGTCGCCCATATTTCTGGTTGTAAACATGCCTTTTGTGCCATAAACCTGTTCCGATACATTGTTTTCGGTACCGTCAATCTGGCGGGCGGTGTGGAGCATTTTCCTGTTTTTTTCGTAATAATAGTCGACGCTGAAGAAGTCGAAAATATCACCGGTAAGACGCTGTGCGCGACCGCCAAAACCAACTGCGCTGGTGGGGTGCATACCCATAAACCAGGTAACGATATCGATATTGTGTATTCCCTGGTCGAGAATATGGTCTCCGCTCAGCCACTTGATGTTGAACCAGTTGCGGATACAGTATTCCATATCGCTCCATTCCGGACGCTGTTTTTTGTTCCACCATGCACCCTGATCCCAGTGTGCCGAGCCGGAAACAATATCGCCAATCAGCCCGTTTCTGACCTGAACGTAAGCTTCCCAGTATGCCCTTGAATGACGGCGCTGATTACCGGTAACAACGGTCAAGCCCTTTTGTGTTGCTATTTTGGATGATGCAAGCACTGTGCGTATTCCAACGGGGTCAACGGCGCAGGGTTTTTCCATGAAAACGTGTTTGCCGGCGTCGATTGCCGCTTTGAAATGTTCGGGGCGGAAATGAGTTGGGGTGCAGAGTAAAACGAGGTCGATTTCGGGCATCGCCAGCACTTTTTGATAGGCGTCGAAACCGAGGAAACAATTTGCTTCGGGAACTTCGTTTTTGTATTTCTCTTTCAGATGGTTACGACTTCCTTCGAGCCTGTCCTTAAAAATATCAGCCATGGCGATAATTGAAACGTTTGGACCTGCTTTGAGAAATTGCGTCGCTGCGCCCGTACCTCTGTCGCCGCAACCTACGAGGGCTGCTTTCAGCGGTTTACCGTCGGGAGCAATGTTGACGAATGAAAACATTCCGAGTTCTTCCGGCGTATATTGCTTCACCGGTTTGGAATCCTGAGTACTGCATGAAGACAAAAGAGGCGATGCGCCTAATGTACTTCCCGCCCCTATGAGAGCGGCGTTTGATAAGAAATTTCTTCTATTCATAAATAAATAAAGTTTTTTTATAATAATAATTTAATTTAATTTACACAACAAATGGCTGTAATATATACAGTTAAACTATACATCATTCAACAGATGCATCAAATAAAACGCGCACAAAGGTAAATAAAAATTTATCAATGCAAAAATTTATCAAAAAAAGTTTGAAAAAAAGATTGAGGTGGTATTGATTTATGCAGAAAACTCCGCTATGTCAAAAGTCCCGCAGGGACTTTTGATTGCTCTGACGTTCATTTCATAATAATAGTCTAATAGATATTTTATCAATAGCACCTCAGCCCTTATTTTTTGTTGTTTTTTGAAGTTTAAAGGAGTTAAATTTGTCAAGTTAGGGTTTAACAGGCTCACCGTCTAAGATAAAAATAGTTGCAGGTCAAGACTGTTGTTGGTCGCCAAAATCGATTTTGCGATAATTCCGCGTCAAGCGTGGAACGACGGGCTTTTGAGATGTGCCGCTATTTTACTGAGAGAATCGAACGGTACGCGGTTTAGTTTCGAGCATTTCTCGTTGTTGCGACAGGATTGTTTTTACTTCGTTGGCAAGATTAGACAATTTAAAGGATAAATCTGCAATTTCTTCCTGTGATATTGCCTGTGGCAAGGCAAGCAGAGGATAAATTTTCCCGTCGATACTAACTTGACACAGGCAGGGCGTCCCCGAAAATCCGTCTATTTGATAGTGTATTTTCAATAAATCGACAACTGTTTCTTCAAATGCTATCAATAGTAGCGGCTGCAAGACAGATAGTTCCGTTTCGATATGTTTGTGGCAGTTGCCAAATTTTGACGCTATCCTGTCGGGTAAAAATTCCTCGCCGACACTTTGCCACAGGTAACACTTTGCACAATAAGTCATAAAACAGTCATAATTTTTTATGTTCAAGGTATCGTACAGGCA
>JAITIA010000109.1 GCA_031279695.1 Prevotellaceae bacterium
CAAGGCAGGCTTTGCCTGCCGCCACAGCAAAGCTGCAGTCACCGCCTGCGAGGCTTGGGCGGTCAAGGTAGAACCTTGTCCGTACAACGGGGCACCTTCTCCGAACTACAGGTGATTTAAGTGAATGGCGGCGCCGCGTGTCATTGCGTCGTATTGTGCATCGCCGATGTAGAGACGGGGCGCGCCCCGTCTCTACGGGGACGGGGCTGTGCCTCGTCCGGTTTATCTTGGCAGGCTGTGCCTGCCGGCAAAGCAAAGATGCAGGCACAGCCTGCGAGGATAGGGCGGACAAGGTAAAACCTTGTCCGAACAACAGGGCGGACAAGGTAGAACCTTGTCCGAACAACATGGCGGCGTATTGTGCGTCGCAATGTAGGGGCGCGATTAATCGCGCCCCTACGCCGACGGGGTTGTGTTTTTTCGTTTGTAGAGACGGGGCGCGCCCCGTCTCTACGGGGACGAATGTATCCGCCGCAGGCGCTGCCCACTGACTGCTGCCCAAAGATTTAGCCAAAACAAAAGAGGCTGTTTGATTTCAAACAGCCTCTTTTCAGTGGGTACAATTGCCTGATTTGGGCTTATTCTGTTTTCGACAGCCTGAAATTGGCAAAATAATAATTCAGTCCGGCATTGGGTGTTCGTCCCTGTTCGTATCCTATGTTGATTACGATAAGTCGGGTGTGTCGGTTTAACAATTCCGCAACAGGAACGGTTATATCAACCCATTGCTCAAACTTATCCATCCAGATATACCCCGGCGCCCAATATTCCTGTCCGTAGTTTGAACTGCCAAGTTGTCCCCATCCAACATTCATAAATCTTGTCCACAACACTTGAAAATAGTCGTTGATGTCTGCTGCGGGCGGCATATAGACTTTGAATTTGAGGTATGGATAGCCTTTTACATTGTATTTGTAGTCCGACGGAAGGGCAAAAACAAAAGAGGAGCTTGGTCGCACGGGCGATACACGGATGACATTTTGCAGCCCTGCGCCGGCGGGATACGAGGCTGGGGCAAGGTCGTAGCTCACTTCCCAGTTACCGTCCTGCACACGTCCGTCAACAAAAAAATCGTTGGTGATAAAGACCTCGTCGGGCAGGTCGAGAAGTTCGACCGTTGTTCCGACGTAGGGTGCGAGGATTTCGTCCATTCCGGGTATAGAGTTGGGGGCGTATGTAACCTTGTCGAGCAAGCCAGCTTCGAGCATTTCTATCAGCACCTGACAATTGCTTCTGTCAATGGTATTGACATTGCTGAGCAGTGGCGTCCACGGGCGGTTTCCACCTGAGTAGTAGGGCGGATAGTTGAGTTCCGGAGTGAGAAACATGTTGCCGCCGGTCAAGTCTATTTCACGCAGATAGGGGATATAGAATATGTCCTGATACGAACGGGCATGCACCGGATAGGTGAGGCTGGTGAGCGAGGATACGCCGTTGATAGTAAACTCGGTAACACCGTTTGCCCGAAGTACGTCCGGTTCGAAGGGCGAAAAAGGAGTTTCGCCGGTTGGCATGTTGAAAACAATGGTTCTTGTGAGGCTAACGGTGTCCAGAATCGGAATATTCGACTGTTTGGGCGTTACAATATAATTGATTTTCACCTCCACTTCGGAGCCGATTTCGGTATTGCTGACAACGATGCGCATTTCGTTACTGTTTTTTGTTCCGGTAACTTTTGTGCTATCTTTGTCGAAATATTCGTAGATTAACCCTTCGTAGTTGAGCAGCACCGAGGATATGCCGGTAGGCCAGTCGATCACTGCCGACGAGGGCGAGGCCATCACGCGGGGCGCAGTTACGCCGAGCCGGTCGCGGTCGCTTGCCGTAAACGGTATCAGGGCAATTTCCTGTTCTACCGAGTGGTTACCGTATTCATCGACGGTATAAACCTTAAACCGGTAGAGTTTCGATTCTTTGAGATTTTTTATCTCAACCCAGGAACAGACCGAGTCGTACTCCTCTTTTTGCCCGTCATATTCAACCACAGTACCTGTTGCTTTTCCCATGTTGATTTGGCTTGAGGGGATACGTCCGGCTTTCATGAGGTCGATTTCCACCCGTTCAAACCCGACATAGCCGATAATAGTGTCGAATTTTGCAGGATAGACGCTTTCGCCTGCATACTGATTGATATTGTTGTACATGTCGGTACACGAAAACAGCAGCGCTGAGGCGATTACTGTTAAAAAGAATAATATTTTTTTCATATTTATCTGTATTTATACATTAAACATATTTATCTGTTTGCTTTTCGTCCGAACAGAGTTATTTCCGACAGACAGTTTGCCGAAGTGCTGTTATAGTTGTCGTCGAAACATTTGAGAGCTTCGTATCTGAACCAGCGTGCGGCTTTGGTGTATTTCGGGTCGTCGGGATACATGTAAGCCATGTCGCCGGCGCGTGCGATTTTCACTATATCCAGTTCGCTTTTGCCCACGGGGACAGGGATTTTATGCTGCGATATGAGTTCCCATTCGCCGGTATCTTCGTCGAGAAAATACATGTTGTAAATTCCCGCGTTTTCGGAGCGGTAGAACTGCCCCTGTTCTACGTCGTTGGCACGGTCGTGTCGCTGATTGGTAACAATACGGCTCAGTTCGTAGTAGTCGCCCAAGTCGATAATTGCGTTCCAAGGCAGGTTTCCGTCAGCCGAGACACCTGTTCGTCCGCGCCCTGCGGTATGAGTGAAATTGCGGTTGTCGTTCCTGTCGATAATATCGTCAATCAGGTAAGCCATTCTGCCTTCGTATCCGTTGCCATAGAACTGCGGTACTCCGACGATGGTATCGTTTGGTTGTGGTAGCACCCATTTGTCTTTGGGGATTTTCGAGTCTTCGTAGAGGTTTATTTTCCACTCATTGGTCAGGGTTACCAGATTGCCGTAACGGTCTTCAACTTTGACTTTGACGGTAACCACGTCCTGAGGCGAAAGCGCAAGGTCTTCGATAAATCGCCTGTCGGTGAGAAAATTTGACGAAAAAACCGAAGTAATTTCGCGGGCAGTACCGTTCTGTACGAAATTGAAATCGACATAAATGTTGATACTTTGTTCGAGTTCATTAACCCAGTCGAGGAAAAACGAGCTGAAACCGGGTTTGACAACAACCGACTTTGCTACGCGCGAAATTGCCGACTCCAGCGGCTTGACCTGCATGACAAGCGTCTCGGAGCGATTGCCGGCGCGGTCAATAGCGTTCAGTTTGACGGAATAGGCAATGGTATCGCCAAAACCATAAACATCCAGCGAATCGGCATAGTATGAGGCGGAAAAGCTGAAGGTTTGATTCTTAGCATTGGTATATTCCGCATCGACGCTGAGCAAATCCTCGTCGCGGGGAATGGTATAGAAAAACCTTACTCCTCCATACAGAGGCTTGTAGGTAACGTTTGTTATTTTCCCCGGCGGAGTTTTGTCGCCGGAAGTTGTCTCATATCTTGTTCCCTCCTTGCACGAGGCGACAAGAACAGTTATCAGAAATATTGTCAAATATTTAACATATTCTTTTTTCATGACTTATTTAATTTACAGTTTTAAAAAAACAATTATACATAAGATTTACCATCCGGGGTTTTGAATCAGTCGGCTGTTTGTATTCATTTCGTTCACAGGGATAGGCCAGAGGCAATCCTTAACCTGAAAACGCCGGTTTTGTTTAGGCGTCAGAATAAAGAACGACGCTGCATTTGAGCCTGTATGCGTCCAGCCCCAAACGGGAGCCGAGAATTCGGCGGGCGCTCTCAGGTGGCGGAGCATGTCCCAGAAACGGCTACCTTCAAAAGCCAGTTCGATGCTGCGTTCGTGGAGAATAATGTCGCGCATTCCGTCCAGCGATTTGTGTTTGTTGACCGTTTTGGCAAGCGTTTGGTCTGCCCATACGGTTTCCACGTCGGGGATTCCGGCGCGGCGGCGCACTTTGTTGATTGCTTCGTAAACTTCGGCTGTCGGACCCTCGTTGTATTCGTTAAGGGCTTCGGCTTTCATCAGATACAAATCTGCCAGACGCATAATCGGATACGGATATTTTATTACCCGTGCCTGATGATATGCTTTCGATTCGGGATGAACAAATTTCTGAACTCCTATTCCCGTGCATAGAAAAAGAGTGTTGGATACACTTGTCATTCCGCCGGCGTAGGGATAAATTCCGTCGGCATACATTAGTGTGGGAATCCGGTAAGTATGTCCGCGCCAATAGCCTCCGGTAATACCCAGATTGGCGTAAAAACGCATTTCTCTGTTGCGGTACAGCCCGAGAATGTCGGAATTGGGTTGCAGAATGCCGCGCATTTCCCTATACTCAGCCGAATCGGCGTCGGGAGTTTTGAACACCGTGTGAATGGTACTCAGGTCGAAGGTGCGATCTTCGTTTATCGGTAGCCCGTTTTTTGTATAGTATCGTTCTGCCATGCTGTATGTTGCGCCCATACACTGCCAGTTGAAACTGGTGCCACCTTCACGTCCGGGGTAATTTTCGGGAATTCTGATTGCCGACGAATAGGCAAGTTCGCCGTCTGCAAAATACAGGATGTTTGAATATCCCCATACAAGTTCTTTGTTCCACGGGTCAACCACCAGCATTCTCAAATCGTAGAGCAGTTGCATTTTTTCTCTGTTAGCCTCAAAATCTTCGGCGTCGTAGAGAAAAGGAACTTTGTCGAATGTATAGAGTTCTATCTGGTTATCCGCACAGGTTTTTAGAGCGTCGTCGATTGCGTCAATGGCGTCCTTCCATTTTTCCTTATTGTATTTTGGAAAAAAAGGCTGCCCGTCGTGGTCGAGAAAATCGCCGAAATACTGCATGTTGCCGTTGTAGAACGGGCTTGCACGGAACAGCATCACCCGAGCCTTAATGCCTTTGGCGGCAATACGATCGACCTGACCAAGCAAATCGAGATTTGCCCGTTCTTTCAGATCGGGAATGGCTTCGTTCATCAAAGCAATGATATAGTCGAAACATTCGTCCACTTTCCTGCGGGGCAGGAAAAGTTTGTCGAGCGGAGCGTCGGGCATAATCACTTCTTCGGGAATAACCACAGGACCGTATGTCTGAACAAGAAGGAAGAGATAATAGGCTTTCAGGAATTTTACCTGAGCGCTCCATGTTCTTTTTTCATCGTCGAGCATATCGTTTACCTTGTGGATATTTTCCAGAAACACATTGGCTTGCCGTATGCCTTCATAAAGTTTTGGGGCGTTGTTGGTGCCGTCAATTTTACCCCAATAGTTCAATATCGGGTCGGAAGCCGACTGCATACCCTGCATAATTTTTATGCCTTGCTGTTCGCTTTTGATGTTGTCCTGGTCGAGGCGTCCGACCCAGTCGTCGCCCAGCGTCCACAAAGTATTATTGGTATGATAATCGGGCATGTAACTATAAACTTTCGACAGAGCGCTGTAGGCATTGTTGCGTATCGAAAACACATCGTCGAGGGTCATCACATTATCCGGAACCACATCCAGATAAGAAGTACAGGAAAACATGAATGCAATTCCTGCTGTTAAAAATATTTTTTTCACTGTTTTCATATTCTTAATTTTTAGAATGATAATTGAATACCAAGATTAAATCTTCTGTTTGGAGGATACGCCAGCCCGTTGCGTCCCATTTCGGGGTCCCAGAGTTTGAAAGGGCTTATCACAAATATATTTTCGGCGCTGAAATAAACCCGACTGTTTTTGATGCTGATTTTTTTTATTCCGGGCAGATTGTAACCCAGTTCGACATTTTTCAGGCGCAGAAACGAGCCGTCGCGCAACCACCACGACGAGGTTGGAAACTCTTCATTAGGGTTATCGACGGGATAATTTGGCGTATTGTTGTCGATCGCTTCCGTCGATAGTCGGGGCCAGAAAGCGTGGACATTGGGGCGTGTTTCCGTCCAGTAGTCTCTTGCCACAACAGCCAGCGCGTTGCGTCGTCCAACAAAGGGGGCGATACCGCTGTTGTCGGCGTCGATAAACAGTGAAACACGGGCATTTCCCTGAAAGAAGAAGGAAAAGTCGAAGTTTTTGTATCCCGTAGAAATTCCAAATCCGTACTGAATTTCAGGGACTACGGGATATCCCAGCGGAACTTTATCGTTCTGGTCAATTTTACCGTCGCCGTTCACGTCCTTATATTTAATATCGCCAGCCATATATTTGCCAAAAGTCTGCTGCGGTGAATTGACAATTTCGTTGTCGTCCACAAAAAGTCGTTCGGCAATCAGCCCCCACACCTGGTTTGTATTGTGTCCTCTGCGTTTCAGATATTTGTCGGGATAATCTTTTTCGTCGAGTTCAACAAATTTGTTGGTGGCGTAGGTGATATTTGCCCGTCCGGTGATCCACAAGTCTTTGTTGAAAGAATGTTGAACGTCGATTGAGGCGTCCACGCCATGCGATTCCACACGTCCGACATTTCCGCTGATAGGCGCTTCGAGTCCGGTGGTAGCGGGGAAATTGGAACGCTGTCTGTATATATCGCTTCTGACGTCCTTAAACAGGTCGGCTTGCAGTTTGACTGCTTCACCAAACAGCCCCAGTTCAATGCCGAGATTATATTTTGCGGCTTTTTCCCAAGTGATGTCCGGATTGGCATAACGGGCAATTGTGTAACCGGTATATGTGTTCATGAATGTTGAACCCCAGCGATAAAGTCCTCCGCCATAGAAAATTTGCGAAAGGAAGAAAAAGCGACCCGTGCGTCCGGCAATAGCGTCGTTGCCCACCAGTCCGTAGGTTGCTTTCAGTTTCAGGGTGCTGACCACATCTTTGAGCGGTTGCCAGAAATTTTCGTTGGAAACGAGCCATCCGCCGCCAAACGAGGGATAAAATCCGTAACGTTTGTCGCCGGTAAATTTTTCGGAGCCGTTGTATCCATACGAAAATTCAAAAAAGTAGCGCGTATCATAATCGTAGGTCAAACGTCCCGAATTGCCGGCATTACGTTCAGGCAAAGTGGCATAAATGCTTGATGCACCGTCGCCATAGAGATGTTCTTCAACCATGCCGACGGTCATAAAACCAAGTGAATGCTTGCCGAATTTTCTATCCCAGTTCAAACGGGCTTCAAAATAGTAATGGTTGTCGGCATTTCGGCTCGAAATCACATCGCTGAGATTGAAATTGCTGTTGTTGGGATTAAGACAATAGAGTTTATATTCGTCGGTAATCTGGTTATACCACTCTACGTCATAATAAAAGGGAGTATAATTTCTCATCGATGAATAAAGGCTGTAGGTATTTATCGAGCCTTTAATCTGCATTTTGAGACCTTCGGTAAGAAAAGCCAAATCCTGCATGACGGTAGCCATTGCAGTGATTGTGTTTTCGTTTTTGTCCTGATAGCCGCTAACCATTTCGGCATAAGGATTGATTTTGGGGAAATTGCCCACAAATTTGCTACCGAAAAGAATACGGTTGGTCAAATGACGGTTGGCTTCGTCGGGTGCATAAACAGCCGGAAAATCAACCGGATTGGAGTTCATAACATATCCGAAGATATCGCTTGTTGAACGCCATGGTCCGGTATAACGGTCGAAGCGACCCTGTATTCTCGTATCCAGCGTGGTTGTGGACGACAGTTTGAAAATCACGTTGCTGCGGATGTGAAAACGGTCGATACTGATGTTGTTGTTGAAATTGTTTTGTTTATCGACTTTCAGCAGTCCGTTTTCATTTTCGTAGCCGCCCACAACATAATAGGTTGCCACCTGTCCGCCTCCCGACACGCTGAGGTGCGCCCTTTTATTGACCGTTGTTTTGTTGAACAGAGCGTCGTACCAGTCCACGTTGGGATAAATCATCGGATTGTTTCCCTGTGCGGTGGACTGAATTTTCTGCTCGTCGTAGAATGCGCCCAGAGCGGGATTTCGGGAAATCCGCGCCTCGTTGTACATTTTCATATACTGCACTCCTTCAATAAAATCGTTGGTCATTGTAGGTGTGGCAAGATGAATGTCGAATCGAGCATCGACAACCGTTGAGCCTTCGCGTCCCGACTTTGTAACAATCATCAGAATACCATTGGCTCCGCGTGCTCCGTAAAGAACCGTTGCCGAAGCGTCCTTCAATACCGAAAAACTCTCGATATCGTCCGGTTGCAGACGGGCAAGGTCGTTAGTTGTGGCTTCAAATCCGTCGATAAGAATCAGGGGATCTGTCTTGTAGCCAAAAGTGGTAACGCCACGAACAAAGAATTGAGCATTGTCCTTCCCCGGCTCGCCGGTAGTCTGATACGAAATAATTCCCGGAATGCGTCCGGCCAATGCACCTGTCAGATTCGATGCCGGCTGCTTCAAATCGGCGATTTTCACCGATTCAATCGAAGCAATCACGCTCGATTTTTTCTGCGTACCGAATGCAACGACCGTAACTTCTTCGAGTTGCGTTTCATCGTCGTACATAATCACTTCGAGTACGTTTTTCTGCCCCACAACCTGTTCTACCGACTGTTTGCCCATAATGGCAAAAACAAGAGTATCGCCCACCGAGGCAGTTATCACAAATTCGCCGTTAGGGTCGGTGGCTACCCCGTTGGTTGTGTTCTTCACCATCACTGTAGCCCCTGTAATAGAGGTGGCGTCGATGGCGTCCTTTACATGTCCCGTTATTCGTTTTGTTTGGGCAAATGCCATACAATTCAGGAACATAACAAAAATAAATAAACTAAATTTAACTCTCATATCTGTTAAACCATTAATAAATTTTACATTTAATTAAAAAAATAAATACATTAATATTCAGTGATATAAAATCACTTTTGCAAAATCGATTTACGATTTGCGTTTGTTGTTGATCACGCCAAATACTGCTGATGATAAAAATATTTACCTGTTCTGTAACATGTTTATATATTACGTGTTACGATAGTAATTCAGCGACGTTGAACGGACAGGGAATATATTTTCCGCCTATCCTTAATTTTCCGGTGTATTCAGGTCTGTATCTTCATAGGCATAGTATCTAAAATGTGAATAATTTGAAAATCGGATATAAAAAATACCTTTCGGGAAAGAAAATAATTTTTTTCCCGAAAGGTATAATATATTATATGTAATAGCGGACTTATTTCCCGTCTCTCTCTCTCTCTCTCTCTCTCTCTCTCTCTCTCTCTCTCTCTCTCTCTCTCTCTCTCGCTCTCTCTCTCTCTCTCTCTCGATACATGCAAACACAGTGCCAGCACCTGTAAACCAAATGGTTACAAATGACTGAAAATACCCCAAATATGTCTGTAAGTTATAAATAATCAACTGTTTATTCATTAAATCTGTGTTTTTTTTAATTTTTCTTTATTTTTTTCTTTTTTTTGTCATCAAATTTTGATAATTGTTTGCGTTTTTTCTCTTTTTCGTTATTAAATTTTTGATATTTTCACTGTCTTTTTTTACGCAATACCTTAAAAATAAAATTATTGTATTCTCTACAAGTTTATGCGTTTGTGATACAAAGGTAAGAAGTTTTTTTGAAATACAATTTTTTTTCAAAAAAATTTTGTCTGACCGGCGATGGTACATGTCAAATGGTTGCAACATCAATTAACCACAATCTTTAACTATGTTAAATCCAGCGTCTAAACCGGCTGTTGGGACAAGGTTCTACCTTGTCCACTCTATCCTTGCAGGCTGTGCCTGCATTTGCACCTTTGTTGGCAGGCGCAGCCTACCAAGATAAACCGGACGAGGCACAGCCTCGTCCGAACAACGGGACGGCACTTTAAATCAACAAATTCCACATTCCGTCCCTACGGGACGGCGGTTGCGTGTATCCGAGTTTTCGGACAGACACTAACTATGTTAAATCCAGCGTCTAAACCCTCATTTTTCCTTTTGGTAAAATCGCAAAAACCACAAAAAATAAATCATACTTCGAAAAAAAGATTCAACCGGAAATTTGGTTGAAAACGGAAATTCAAAAAAAAGCACTAACTTTGCGGCAAAATTAATTGAAAAGATATGTTACAGAAATTGCCGGTAGGAATACAGTCGTTTGCGGACTTGCGCAATAAGGATTATCTGTATGTGGACAAGACGGAACACATTTATAGAATGATAGTTAGGGGTAAGCCATATTTTCTTTCCCG
>JAITIA010000246.1 GCA_031279695.1 Prevotellaceae bacterium
CCCAACCACGCAATCGCCGTCCCGTAGGGACGGAATGTGGAATTTGTTGATTTAATGTGCAGTCCCTGCGGGACTTGGGCAACGTGGCGGGGCGCTGCCGGAGGCTAAAGCCACCGGTTGATAACGTGCAGTCCCTGCGGGACTTTGCAGATATGCCATTTTTTCGAGTTTTCGGACAAACACTAAATAAGATGTTCTTGTTTCATGGCAAAAAAGCCGGTAACCTTTTACCGCAAAGGGCACAATGCCTTTGCGTACCTTGCGTAAACTTTGCGCCCTTTGCGGTAAAAAAGTCGCAAATTTATAAGTTATTTATTTCATGTCCCTTAACAAATTAAAATCTCTTGCAAACAGCAAGGTTCAATCTACTATATCTTCGATTCAGAATAACGAAGATATAACAACAGGTATTGTTGAGAAAATTGTTTCGATTGATTATTTGAAAGCAATAGAATTTATCAATCAAAAGAAATTTCTGATTCTGAAATCGGAAATTATTTTGTCAGCATTAACCACTTTACATAATGCGTCAAACAAATATCGTTCCACAGAAGATGCTCAAAACAAAGATCAATTGTTTCTGACAGCCGTAACAAACAATATTGATGCGGAACAAACTATTGCAGCGATAGAACCTGTTGTAAAGTTAATTCCCTATGGAACGCTTATTTTATTTGCATTAAAAATGAGTGTAAAATTCAAAAATAAAGTATCACAATGATTACAGTTTATTTAATGAGTGGCGGCGAAGCCGGCTATATCAGTGGCTTCAATTTTTACACCACAAGCGGCAGTCAGGTTGGCTATTTCAGCGGCAGCAATGTCTATGCAATGGGTGGGCGGCAAGTTGGCTATGTCAGCGGCAGCAACGTCTATACTATGGATGGACAGCAAGTTGGGAACGTCAGTGGCAATAAATTTTGTGCTATGAATGGTAGAGAAATCTACACCGCCGGCGGGGCGTCCACCGTGCAGACAGGCGCGGCGGGGCTGCTGCTGATTTAGGTAGTGTCCGTCCGAAAACTCGGATACACGCCTCCACCGTCCCGTCAGGGACGGAATGTTGGTAGAAAACACAAGCCCAACCTCGTAACCACCGTCCCGTAGGGACGGAATGTGGAATTTGTTGATTTAATGTGAAGTCCCTGCGGGACTTTCCATTGCTCAGCCATGTGTCCGAGTTTTCGGACAGACACTATTTATTCGACATAAAAAATCACAGATCACAAATCGTGTCCGCAGTACGAGAGGTTGAAACTTTTGTTGCATATCGGGAAATCGGAAATATCCTGATTGCGAACGGCGAGCGCAAGTCCGAGCCAGTTGTGCAGCGATGGGTCTTTGATTTTGTAGCGAGCGATATTTCCCTTGCGGTCGGTGATTATTGTGTGGCAAATTTCGCCACGCCAGCCTTCGGTCAGAGAGAGGCAAAGTTGCTGCGGTTTCAGTTGTGGCGAATATTCGGGTCGCGACAGCAAATTATCGCTCTGTTCGAGCAGGTTAAGAAACCTGTTCACTAATCGGTACGACTGTTCGACCTCCGCAAATCGCTGTTTGAGACGCGAAAGCACGTCTCCGTTCTTTTCAGCAACAATTTCGTGGCGCAGGGCGGTAAAATACTGGAAAGGATGTGTTTTGCGCACATCGCTTGTCAGCCCCGACGCTCTTGCCGCCATTCCCGTCATTCCCGCAAGTTGCGCCTGCTCGGTGCTGAGTGTGCCGATGTCCTCGAAACGAGCCAGTATGCTTGGCAACGAGAGAATTTTACCGGCAATATCCCTGTATCGACGCACTGTTTCGTTAATATTTTTGCGTATCTGACGGCAAAGCCCCGCGTCTATTCCAAAGTTTGTTCCCTGCGGACGAATCAGACCTTTGGCAAACCTGTTGCCGCACCATAACTGCGTGGTATTTATCACTGTCGTTCTAAGCGCTTCGCAGGCAACCTGCCCCAGCTGGTACGCCACATCCATACACAGCGCCGACGTGTCGGCAATATGAACGGCAATACGTTCAAGTTCAAGCGCCAGACAGCGTTCCATTTGAAGTTTCTCATTGGGCATAAAACCGGCGGCGGCCTCCAGCGCCGCAACGTATGCAAGAGCATGAGCAACAGTCGAATCTCCGGCAATCTGTTCGGCGGTCAGCATTGTTTTCAGGTCGGGTTTGCCCGCCATCAGGCTTTCGACGCCGCGATGCTGATAACCGAGAACGATTTCGAGATGTAACACCTTTTCGCCCCGACAGATAAAACGGAAATGTCCGGGCTCGATGACGCCCGCATGTATCGGTCCAACGCCAACTTCGTGCAACTCTTCGCTGTCGATAGCAAAGAACGGATAATTGTCGGGGATTTTTGTTTTGTCGAATCTGTTGCCGGCATATCGCAGCGGTTTGAGCCATGGATGACCATCGAACTGCAAACCAAACTGTTCGTGCATTTCGCGTTCGTAAACGTGCATCGCATTGTGTTCCGGCGTAAACGACTGCATGTGTCCGGCAATTGTCGTCCGGGTTTTCGCCAGACTAATATCGCCCGAAAGGTCGTTTGCTATTCCACAGTACAGAGTCAGAGCGTTTTTGTCCTCCTCCGCAAAGTATGCCACACAGCGTGCACCTTCGCTGTTGAGCCGTTCGGCAATGGTTTTGTAAAAAGCGTCAGCCCTCAGCAGTGGAATATCTTTAATATCGACGGCTCTGTTGTTCTGTGTGTTTATCGTGTTCATTGAATACTGTTCATCAATAAATAAGGCTGCCGAAAGGCAGAGTTTTGCCCTTGTTCCGACAGCCTATCGAATCTAAATTAATAAGAGATTTTCCAATAAATTTATTCGGCGCTTTTTCCTTTGATAACGCTAACAAGTTCGACTTCAAAAATCAGCGTTTCGCCGGCCATGCGTCCGAAATCGCCGTAAGCAAGGTCGGCAGGAATGTAGAAGGCGTATTTTGCACCTTCTTTCATCAGCGGAATGCCTTCTTTCCAGCCCTGTATCATCATCTGCAAGGGGATTTTGATTGGCTCGACTCTTTCTTCAAATACATCGCCGCTCACAAGGCTGCCCTTGTACTTTACGTTGATTGTGTCCGATACTTCGGGCGAGATTCCCGTACCTTCGACCAGTACTTTGTACTGCAAGCCGCTTGCCAGAACTTTGACACTGTCCTTTTTAGCATTTTTTTCAAGGAAGACGCGGCTTTTTTCCTTTTTCAGTCCGGTAACATAACGGTTAAGCATCTGGTCAGCCCACTGCTTGTCGAGTTTTGTTATGGTATCCTTCCACAGCAAAGCATCTGCCATACCTTGATACAGATGTTCTTCCACCACATCGACGCCCATTTGTTTCAACACGTCGCGCATGTATGAGCCTTCGAGTATGCCGATTGCGTAACTCGCAGAATCCAAAGAAGTTGAACCGGACGACAATTTTGCCTTGTTGCCTCCACAAGAGGCTAATAATAATACTGTTAATAACAAGTAGATAAAATGTTTCATATAATTCTTAAATTTTTAAATACGTTAAACATAAAAAACGCGCAAAATTATATCTTTTTGTTCGATTAGCGTTAATCTTCTTTAATATTTTTTTTGATGTTGTTTATTAACAGATTATTATAAACGATAATTTTTTGCCGGTTGCACTGCTTTTGCAGGCAATCGGGCAGTGTTTTTTGCCGATTTCGGGCATTTTTTTAGTGATTAATGATTAGTGATTAGTGATTAGTGATTAATGCCTGCGGCGGACAGGCTGTCTGAACTGTGATTTTAAGATGATTGTTGTGATTTTTGTGATTGTTTGCCGCTGCAGGTACTGACCACTGACCACTAACCACTGATTTTCTCCCGAAAATCACTTGTTATTTGGAAAAATAACCTCGCTGACGGGCATTTTTACAATTTTTATCAGTCTGAAAAGCAATATTTTATTTTCATTTTTGCGGAATTAGAAAAAAACTTGGTATATTTGCGGCAAATTAACGTGATTATTTATCAATAATATAAAATTAAAAGTAATATGGGAAAAGTAATAGCAATTGCCAATCAAAAAGGCGGAGTAGGGAAAACCACAACAGCAATCAATGTCGCTGCAAGTCTGGCTGTTCTGGAAAAGAAAATTCTGATTATCGACGCCGACCCTCAGGCAAATGCCTCGTCGGGGCTGGGTATCGACATCAGTTCGGTGCAAAACACAATCTACGAGTGTATTATCGGGAAGGTTGCCGCTAAGGACGCCATTATAGGCACTGAAATTAAGGGACTTGAACTCATTTCGTCACACATCGATCTGGTTGGTGCAGAAATCGAAATGCTCAATATCCCCGACAGGGAAAAAATCCTGAAATCGATACTCGACAAACTGCGACCACTGTACGATTATATTTTTATCGACTGTTCGCCTTCGCTGGGGCTCATCACGGTCAATGCTTTGACGGCGGCAAACTCGGTGATCATTCCCGTTCAGTGCGAGTATTTTGCCCTCGAAGGGCTGGGTAAACTGCTCAATACAATCAAATTGATACAGACGCGGCTGAATCCCAAACTCGAAATCGAAGGCTTTGTGCTCACAATGTACGACGCACGCCTCCGTCTGGCAAATCAGGTGGTTGAAGAAGTGCGCAAACATTTTGGCAAAATGGTGTTTCAGACAGTTATTCAGCGCAATGTCAAACTCGGAGAATCGCCCTCGTTTGGCAAACCCGTTGTGCTGTACGACGCTGCGTCGGCAGGTACAATCAACTACCTGAACATGGCAAAGGAAATTATCAAAAATAATGAGCAGAACAAACTGTAAATCATGACAAAAAAGAACGCATTAGGTAAGGGCATTGGAGCTCTGCTGACCGATATTCCGCTGGAAACCGGCAAATTGACGCTCGAAAATATCGATATCGATATCAGCAAAATCAGGGCAAACCCCGACCAGCCACGAACTTCGTTCGACGAAACAGCCCTCGACGAACTCGCCGCTTCGATAAAAATCCACGGGATAATACAGCCACTGACACTGCGCAAAATCGACGACAGTGAATATCAGATAATCAGCGGCGAACGGCGTTTCAGGGCTGCCACAATTGCCGGTCTGCAAACCGTTCCCGCCTACGTCAGAACTGCCAGCGACACGGAAACGCTCGAAATGGCTCTTATCGAAAATATTCAGCGCGAAGACCTTGACGCTATGGAAATTGCGTTTACCTACGAAAGGCTGATGAACGAATGCGGATTTACCCACGAACAGCTGAGCGAAAGGGTGGGGAAAAAACGGACAACCGTGAGCAACTATCTGCGCCTGCTGACTTTGGATAGCCCTGTGCAACAGGCAATCAGAGAAAAAAAAATCAGTTTCGGACATGCCAGGGCGCTTGCCGGAATTGACAGTCTGAAAATGCAGCGCAAACTTGCCGAAAAAATTATCGGCGAGGGGCTGTCGGTGCGTCAAGTCGAAGACCTTGTTAATAAACTGAAAAACGAAAAACCGGAAAAAAAGACCGAAAAAAAGGAGGCGCTGCCCGAATTGCCCGAACGTTTCTGTCTGCTGGTCGAACTGCTTGAATCGAAGTTTAATAACAGGATAAACATCAAACGCAACAGCAGCGGCGAAGGCAGCATAACAATCAATTATTTGTCGGACGACGAAATAGAAGGTTTTATAAAAAATCTAAGTGTTTGAGCCGCAAGAAATTATCTGTCAGAAATCGACTGTCGTTTGCCCGTGTTGGCGTTAATCCACAAACGGCGCACAATGCCCAAAATTCAATGATTGCGGCAATTGTGCTGTTTTTGTGCGCCGTATCGTCGGTATATTCGCAAATTCCGGCGCTGTCGCAGGCAGAACAGGCGCCGCCAACAGAGGAAAAACCGGTTGAAAAACCGCGTCGCAGCCAAAATTTGATAAAAGGATTGAGAGGCATCGACTCGCTGTCGCTGAGCAAAGTAACCTTTACGTCGATGATTGCGCCCGGATTTGCACAGGCATACAATCGGCAGTATTGGAAAATTCCGGCAATCTACGCAGGCGGAGCCGCCCTGATATACGGAGGAATACGCAGCCGTGAACTGTATGACCGTACAGGCAACAGCAAATATCTGACAAACAGCAAGATATTCTATGCAGGTACGGGCTTGCTCTATGTTGGCGCTCTGCTCGACGGGCTGCATAATTATAAGACACACAACGAAATAGAGCCGATTAAAGCCACGCTCTATTCGACCTTTTTGCCCGGTCTGGGGCAGGCATATAACGGCGAATACTGGAAAATTCCGTTGATTTACAGCGGTTTTGCATTTTTTTATTACTGGTTCGATTTGAACAGCATGCAGTATAACCGTTTCCGCACGGCATATCAAAAAGAATCCGACTATTCGCAGGGGCTGTCCACCGAACAGAGCGAATTTGGCGGACGCCTGTCGGTGCAAAGCCTTAAAAATTACAGAGATTCGTTCCGCCGAAACCGAGATTACGCCGTTCTCTACCTTGCCTTGTTTTATGCGGTTAATGTTGTCGATGCCACGGTTTTTGCACAGTTGAGCAACTTCAATGTCGATGAAAATCTGGCGTTTCGCCTCTCTCCGGCAGTGATAAACTCCGGACTGTTTGCACAACAGACGCCGGCGCTGGGGTTAAATCTTACTGTAACAATGAAATAGAACGATAATATAATTATTTTAACAGAAAGTGGAACAAAGCATTTGGATTGCTGTTAGTGAGTCATCAATTTAAATGAATGAAATATCTAAAATATGGTTTTAAACAAGTTTATAATCAAACTGTTCGGGCAAAGAATAAAAAGTCTGGAACGACTGCGGGAAAAACCGGAAGAAGCACAGAAAAGAATATTTTTGTACCTGATAAGCAAGGGAATACAGACAAAATACGGGCAGGAATACAAATTTGATACAATTGGCGGCATGGACGATTTCCGAAACAGCGTTCCCGTGTCGGACTATGCCATGCTGCAACCGTATATCAACAGAATGCGCAGCGGCGAAAACAATGTGCTGTGGCACAGTCCGGTAAAATGGTTTGCGAAATCGTCGGGAACAACCGCCGCCAAAAGCAAATACATCCCCGTGAGCCGCGAATCGCTCATTGACTGTCATTTATCGGGCAGCAAAGACACAACGCTGCTGTATCTGCTCAATAATCCCGAATCGAAAATCCTGTTTGGCAGGTCATTGACGCTGGGCGGCAGCCGAAAAATTGACGAAATGAACAACCGAATCCGCTCGGGCGACCTGTCGGCAATCATGATCCACAATTCCCCTTGGTATGCGGAACTTGCCCGCAGCCCAAACCGGAAAATTGCTCTGATTCCCGATTTCGACAAAAAAACTATGGAAATTGCAAAATATTCGAGCCAACAAAATATCACAAGTTTTGCCGGCGTGCCTTCGTGGAACTTGGTGCTGATGAACAGAATACTGGAATATACCCAAAAAAGCAATCTGCTGGAACTCTGGCCTAATCTGGAAGTGTTTTTTCACGGCGGAGTGTCGTTCAGCCCTTATATTGAACAGTTTCGACGTATAATACCCTCATCCGCAATGCAATACATGGAAACATACAATGCTTCCGAAGGTTTTTTTGCCTTTCAGGATGACCCCAAAGACGAGGCAATGCTGCTGGCGCTCGACAATGGCGTGTTTTTTGAATTTATGCCGGTTACGGAACTCGATAAACCTTCACCTTCAACGCATTTCATTGGCGAAGTGAAACAGGATGTGAACTATGCGCTGGTGATTTCGACCAACGCAGGGCTGTGGCGATACCTGATTGGCGACACCGTGAAGTTTACCTCGCTGTATCCGCACAAAATAAAAATTACGGGACGAATATCGCACTATATCAATGTTTTTGGCGAAGAACTGATTGTGGCAAATGCCGACGAAGCCCTGAAAAATGCCTGCGCACAAACCCAAGCAATGGTGTCGGAATATACTGTTGCTCCGATATTTATGAACGCATCGGCAAAGGGGAGGCACGAATGGCTGGTCGAATTTGACAAATATCCCAACAGTGTTGAACGGTTTGCGGAAATTTTAGACAAGGCTCTGTGTGCCGTAAATTCTGATTATGAGGCAAAACGCCACAATAACACAACTCTGCTGCCGCTAAAACTTACCGTTTTACCTAAAAATGCCTTTATCAAGTGGATGGAAGCCAAAGGTAAAATCGGAGGTCAGAATAAAATTCCACGCCTCAGCAATACCAGAGAATATGCCGATCAACTGCTGAGAATTACTGATTTTAAAGAGAATGGAAACGGAAATGTCGTTATCAACCAATGAATTTCAAATATTTTGCAACGAGCGTGTTTGCATAATTTCTGCCGATAGAGAAAAATGTTTAAAATCGATTAACGGCGTCGGAACAAGTCTGATGGAAATGAGGCAGTTGCCCGAATTATTCGATTTGTTTGAAACGTCGGTAATTCCGGAGTTTTATATCTATTCCAAAACACCAAACGAGACGTTCAAATATTTGACAGACAGCAATAAATGTATCGATGCAGCAGGCGGCATAGTTTTCAACAGCGAAAATAAAATTCTTCTGATGCGTCGTCGTGGATATTGGGATTTTCCGAAAGGTAAGATTGAAGAGGGTGAAACTGAAATGGTTGCCGCATATCGCGAAATTGAGGAGGAATGTGGAATTAAGGTTGAAATAGGAAGCAAAATTGCAGATACATACCACACATACAGGATGTTCGATACGCGAATAATCAAACGCACAGCCTGGTTTGAGGCAAAATACAGCGGCAGCCAGACACTGCAACCTCAAATTGAAGAAGATATAACGGAAGTACGCTGGATTTCACGCAATATGCTGGAAAACTGCCTGCCCGACATGCACGCCTCGCTACGATTTTTGATTTTAGGTGGCTAATGTTTAATTCAAAGTACCTGAATTCTTACTTCGTGGTTCGTTGTGAAAAAAAATAAAATGAATATCGTATATGATACCTAAATTGATTTACTTCAAGGTTCAACCGGGAATTGTGTGGAAAATCCATATAACCCTTATTTTCAAAGGCTCCCTTAGTAGAGACGCTATTAATCGCGTCCCCCCTTATTTCCTCTGAGAGTAAAATAAGGGCGTTTACGTTGGGTATCAGGGCTACTAAGGGCGCTTGA
>JAITIA010000011.1 GCA_031279695.1 Prevotellaceae bacterium
ATTCCGGAAACGGCAAAAGCCCCCGGCTTGACCGAAGCCCGCAACAAACTGATTGAAGACAGTATGACAGAGGAAGAGTATAAAGCATATCAGCGACATCTCAAAAACAAAGAGTATCAGCACGAAGTAATCCAGTCCAACCGCGAAGAAGGTCGCGAAGAAGGACGGGTAGAAGGACGCGAAGAAGGTATCGAAATAGGACGGACAAAAGGACGGGCAGAGGGACGCGAAGAAGGACGGGCAGAAGGACGTGCGGAAGGACGCGAAGAAGGACGGGCAGAAACAATCCGGTTGCTTCACAGCAATGGCGAGTCGATTGAACGCATTGCAAGCCTGTTCGACCTGAGCAGCGAAAAAATTCTCGAAATAATCAATTCCGAATTATAATTGCAGCAGAGAGGCACACGGATTGGACGGATCAACACAGGTTTACAATAGTCGCTTCCAGCCGTCAATAATTCATAATAATGAATCAAAACAATACTTTTTTGCCGACAACGCTGAAAGAAATGCAAGTCTTGGGCTGGGAACGCCCCGATGTAGTCTTTTTTTCGGGCGATGCATACATTGATCATCCGGCTTTTGGAACGGCGGTTATCGCCCGTTTGCTCGAAAGTATCGGCTTGCAGGTGGCGGTTGTACCTCAGCCGAACTGGCAGGACGATTTGCGCGATTTTAAAAAATTTGGAGCTCCACGACTGTTTTTCGCCGTCAATTCCGGAGCAATGGACAGCATGGTGAACAGATATACAGCAAATAAACGCATCAGAAGCGACGACGCTTATACTCCTGACGGACGGGCTGGCGCTCGCCCCGACCGCGCTCTGACCGTCTATTCCAAAATACTGAAATCGCTGTATCCCAATATTCCCGTTGTTATTGGCGGTATCGAGGCCTCGCTGCGACGATTTACTCATTACGATTTTTGGGACGACACGCTGAAACCCTCGATACTTATCGACTCCCAAGCCGATTATCTGATTTACGGTCAGGGCGAAAAACCCGTCAAAATGCTGACAGACTGTTTGCGTGAAAATCGACGTAGCGAAATCTGCAATATTCCGCAAACAGCCTTTGCCCTGCCACGAAACGAAGCAAACCGTTTTGTGGAAAACTCAATCCAACTCCATTCCTTTGAAGACTGTAAAAAAAACAGCGACAGGTTTGGCAACAACTTCAAAATCATAGAAACCGAATCGAACAGCCTGAGGGCAAAACGACTGACAGAAGACTGTGGACAGATGACTGTGGTTGTCAATCCGCCCTGCCCTCCACTGACCACTGCCGAACTCGACAGCATTTATGCTCTGCCTTTTACCCGTCGCCCGCATCCCCGCTACGGCAATAAACATATCCCCGCCTACGAAATGATTCGCCATTCGATAAACATTCATCGGGGATGTTTTGGGGGATGCAGTTTCTGTACAATATCGGCGCATCAGGGCAAATTTATTTCCAGCCGGTCGGTCGCCTCGGTGCTCGAAGAACTTGAACGCCTGACTGCCATGCCCGATTTTCGCGGACATATTTCCGACCTCGGCGGACCGGCGGCAAACATGTACCGCATGTCGGGAAAAAACGCCGCTCTTTGTGGCGTTTGCCGCAAACCGTCCTGCCTGTTTCCAGCCATTTGCCGCAATCTCAACCTCGACCACGCCCCTCTGCTCGAACTCTACGCCGCCGTGCGTCGCCATCCCGCCGTCAAAAAGGTAACAATAGGCAGCGGAATAAGATACGATATGTTTATCGACAAAAATGGATTTATCGACCAAACAGGCAAAAAATATTTCGAGACAGTGATGAAATATCATGTCTCCGGACGGCTCAAAGTGGCGCCCGAACATACCGCGTCGAAAGTGCTCGACGCCGTCCGCAAACCTTCATTTGAACTGTTTGTGAGGCTGAAATCGGCATTCGACAGCCTTAATCGCGGTCAAAAATCCCCAAAACAACTTATCCCCTATTTCATCTCCGCCTTGCCCAACTGTACGGACGCGGACATGCAACAACTTGCCGCCATAATGAAACGAATGTCGTACAAACTCGAACAGGTACAGTGTTTTACTCCCACCCCAATGACGCTTGCCTCTACAATATTTTATACAGGCAAAGACCCCTATACCGGTAAAAAAATGTACGTTGCAAAATCGCCGGACAAACGTAAACAACAACAGAATTATTTCTTTTGAATTATGAAAAATCATAAATCAAAATTTTTAACTTGCAGATACGTACTTTTAATTTACAGATACGTATTTTTAACTTGCAGATACGTACTTTTAATTTACAGATACGTACTTTTAACTTGCAGATACGTACTTTTAATTTACAGATACGTACTTTTAACTTGTGGAGGCGTCCCCGCAATTTGCAGAGGCGTCCCCGCAATTTGCAGAGGCGTCCCCGCAATTTACAGAGGCGTCCCCGCAATTTGCAGAGGCGTCCCCGCAATTTTCAGAGGCGTCCCCGCAATTTACAGAGGCGTCCCCGCAATTTACAGAGGCATCCCCGCAATTTACAGAGGCATCCTATCACTAATCACTAATTTATATTATCTTTGCATCGTCAAAATTATTGCAGTTTATTAATAAAATATTGATTATGAATAAAAGTAAGATGAAAATCATTGTGAAAAACATTTGTTTGACCGTTATTTTTCTGTTGATAACGGGAAATTTAATTGCGCGGGAGCGTAATCTTTTAGAAAAAAGTATCACAAAGGACGAACTTGCCGGCGTTCTGGCAAAAGGACTCGAATGGGTTCCCGTGCCGGCATATTCCGACCGTCGGGCTTGGGACACAATGTTTGCCGACGTGCGTCCGGCGGTGATTAAAAGCGGCGAAGACGCGCTCAAATTCAAATGGGAAATTATAAAAGCAACCGATTATCTCGAATTTGAACGCAGCGGCAACCGAAGTGTCATGGAAGGGCTGTTCTTTGCGCGGATAAACGCGCTCAACGCTCTGGCAAATGCCGAACTTGCGGAAGGCAAAGGACGCTTTCTCGAGGCTCTTATTAATGGGGTGTGGACGGTTTGCGAGCAATCTACCTGGGCTTATTCCGCGACTCTGTATGTTGGCGGCAATACTCGTCTCGGACTGCCCGATTTCGCCCGTCCGGTGGTCGATTTGGGCGCGGCGGACATTGGCGCTCAACTCTCGTGGATACATTTTTACTTCGCCCAAGCCTTTGATTCCATTCATCCGCAAGTTTCAAAAACCATACGCCACAATATCCGCACACGCATTCTCGAACCGTATTACGAACACGAATATTTCTGGTGGCTGGGCTTCGACGGACGGCGGGTGAACAACTGGAACCCGTGGATAAATCACAACGTGATGCTCTGTATTCTGCTGATTGAAACCGACTCGGCAAAACGCATCGAAAATATCTATAAAACTATGCGCTCGCTCGACAAATTTATCAACTCGAACCACGACGACGGCGGCTGCGACGAAGGTCCGGGCTATTGGAACTTTGCCGGAGGACGGATGTTTCAGGCGCTGGAACTGCTCCATTACGCCACCGGCGGCAAAGTGAACATTTTCGACAATGAGGTGATAAAAAATATAGGAAGATTTATCTATCGCGCCTCTATTGGCAATCTCTATTACGTGAATTTTGCCGACGCCGGACCCCGAAACCGCCCCGATGGCAACCTCGTATTCCGATACGGCAAAGCAATTGGCGATGAAACGATGATGGCTTTTGGCGCTTTTCTGGGCAACAGAAACAAATCGTACAACAATCCCTTCGACGCCGCCGACATTGCCTCCGTCGAAGGTCGCCAACCCTTTATTGGCGAATGTTGGCTGCCCGACGTGCAGGTTGCCGTTGCTCGCGACAAAGAGGGCTCCAGCAACGGCTTCTTCCTCGCCGCCAAAGGCGGCAACAACAACGAGTCGCACAATCACAACGATGTGGGCTCGTGCATAGTGTATTACAACGGCAAACCCGCCCTAATCGACGCTGGCGTGGGCGTATATTCGCGCCAAACATTTAGCCACGAACGTTATACAATCTGGACAATGCAGTCGGGATACCACAATTTGCCCGTTATCAATGGCGTTGAACAGAAAAATGGAGGCGAATATGCCGCTCGCAACGCAAACTTCAAAGCAAACGCCAAAACAGTGGAATTTTCTGTTGATATTGCCGCCGCATATCCGCCCGCTGCAAGCGTCAAAACATGGATACGCACATATAAGCTCTTGCGCGGCAAATCATTGACCATTGGCGACCGCTACGAACTGAACGAAAATCGCGGCGGCAACGCCCTGCATTTCCTCACCGCATGCGCCGTTTCGACAGCAAAACCGGGTGTTGCCATACTCGAAGGCGAGGGCTTTACGCTCGAAATGCTCTACGATGCGTCGAAAATCAGCCTCCGCACCGAAAACATTAAAATAACCGACCGTAACCTCAATCGTGTGTGGGGAAACAATCTCACCCGTATCGTTATGGATATTTCCGACAAAAAACCAAGCGGCTCAAACCGCATAACACTAACCACTAATCACTAACCACTGAATTTGTCTATTTCAATTAAAACAATTACCTTTGCGGCTCTAAAAATGACAGCATGCAGGACAATACAGTTTGTGTATCAATTGGAGAGAAAACATTTGCGACAATCGACAGCGTACTGAAACAGGTCGATTTTGCTGAAATCCGTCTCGACTTGTCGTCGATTGACGGGGAGGAAATCCGCCGGCTTTTTTCATGCGGAAAACCCTTGATTGCCACCTGTCGCGAAGGCGCGTATGGCAAAAACCAACGTCTCGAACGGCTTACAGCGGCAATCTGCGCCGGCGCCGCCTTTGTGGACGTTGAAACGGAAGCCGACGACGATTTCAGGGCAACGGTGGTGGCGCTGGCAAAACAGCATGGCTGTAGGGTAATTATTTCGTTCCACGATTTTGAAGGGACGCCGTCCGTTGCAAAATTAGAGGCAACCGTCGAGCAATGCAGAGCGCAGGGCGCCGACATTGTGAAACTCGTTACAACAGCCTGTACCACCGCCGATTCGTCAAAAGTTCTTTCGCTCTACAGTCGCTTTCCCAACCTCAGCCTCATTGCCTTTGCCATGGGCTGTAAAGGGCTGATAACCCGCGTTGCCTGTCTCTATCTGGGCGCTCCATACACCTACGTCGCAATTTCGGACGACAGGACGGTTGCCAGTGGACAGATTTCGCTCGTCAGAATGAAAAATATTATGGATAATCTTAATAATAATTGTGTTATATGATAAAAAATATTTTGTTCGATTTTGGAGGCGTCATTGTTGATATCGACAGAGACGCCGCTGTCAGACAGTTCAAACTGGCTGGTTTTGAGAATATCGAAGAATATCTTGACCCGTACCGTCAAAAAGGCTTTTTTCACAAATTTGAAGACGGAACCGTTTCCCGTGAGGAATTTTATGCGGAAATCAGTAAAACTGCCGGAAAATCAATCGATAGCAAAAGTATCGACAAGGGCTGGCTCGATTTTATTTTGCCCGTCGAGCAAAAACGTCTCGACTTGATTGCCCAGCTCAAAACCCGCTACCGGATGCTACTGCTGAGCAATACCAATCCTATAGTAATGGAATGGGCTAATTCAGAGGCGTTTTCGTTGGCAGGCAAACCTCTGAGCCACTATTTCGACAGCATGTTCATGTCCTACAAAATGCACTGTATGAAACCCGACCCCGAAATATTCCGTCAAACAATTGAACAGTCGGGCATTGTTCCCGAAGAAACCCTGTTTATCGACGACAGCAAGGCAAACATCGACGCCGGCGCAGCCTTCGGTCTGAAAATCTTTCACTTCACTCGAAATTCGAGTTTCGACGACATCAAAAATAAATTGCAATAAATGGACACATTCGACCCGCGAAAGGAAAAGGAACAGGGAAATGTCGATTTTGAAAACAAAATCCGTCCGCAGGATTTTGACGAATTTAGCGGTCAGGAAAAAATCATCGAAAACCTGAAAATCTTTGTCAAAGCCGCCCTGATGCGCAACGAGAGCCTCGACCATGTGCTGCTGCACGGACCTCCCGGATTAGGCAAAACCACTCTGGCTGGCATCATTAGCCGCGAACTTGGCGTTTCGATGAAAACCACCTCCGGTCCGGTGCTCGACAAACCCGGCGACTTGGCAGGCTTGCTCACCGGTCTGGAAAAAGGACAGGTACTGTTTATCGACGAAATTCACCGCCTCAGTCCCGTTGTCGAAGAATATCTTTATTCGGCAATGGAAGACTATACTATTGATATAATGCTGGATAAGGGACCAGGAGCGCGGTCGATACAAATAACGTTGAATCCATTCACACTGGTGGGCGCAACCACACGCAGTGGTTTGCTTACCAGCCCGTTAAGGGCTCGTTTCGGGATACAGTGTCATCTCGAATACTACGATTCCATTACGCTTTTTTACATTATCAAACGTTCGGCAAAAATTCTGAATATCGAAATCGACGACGAGGCGGCAAGGGAAATAGCCATGCGAAGTCGCGGAACGCCACGCATTTGCAACGCTCTGCTGCGGCGGGTGCGCGATTTTGCCCAAGTCAAGGGTAAAGGCTCAATCGACATGGAAATAACCAATTACGCACTCAACGCGCTCAATATCGACAAGCGCGGACTCGACAGCATGGATAACAAAATTCTTACAATGATTATTCACAAGTTTCGCGGCGGTCCGGTTGGGCTAAACACCATTGCCACAGCCGTTGGCGAAGACGCCGGCACAATTGAAGAAGTTTACGAACCGTTTCTGATAAAGGAGGGTTTTTTGCAGCGCACGCCACGAGGCAGAGAAGTTACTCCGCTGGCATATTCGCATCTTGGCATTGTCCGTCAGGTAGAAACGGGCAATCTCTTTCAGGAATAGTGTTGTGAATTATGAATTAAAAGATATGTAAAATAACCTTCGTGGTTCTTCGTGCCTTCTTCGTGTAATAAAAATTATGATTACACAAAAAACCACGAAGGAAGACACGAGAACCACGAAATCAATAAAAAATAGAAAAAATGAAGAAAAAACTTGTAGCGCTCACCGGCGCAGGAGTCAGCGCCGAAAGCGGCATAAAAACATTCCGCGATTCGGGCGGATTGTGGGAAGAGTATGATGTTATGGATGTTGCAAGTATCGAAGGCTGGCGTCGAAATCCGCAGTTAGTTCAGCAATTCTACAATGTTCGGCGTCGAGAATTGGCAACCGTCCAGCCCAATAAAGCGCATGAAATTCTGGCAAGTCTGGAAAAATTTTTCGATGTGGAAATCATCACTCAAAATGTTGATAATCTGCACGAACGCGCCGGCAGCACAAACATTGTTCATTTACACGGCGAACTGACAAAGGCAAGAAGTTCGGTAAATCCCAACATCGTTGGCGAAATAGGCTATCGCGCCATCGAACACGGCGAAAAAGCCGCCGACGGCAGCATTCTGCGCCCGCATATTGTATGGTTTGGCGAAGCCGTTCCGATGATTGAAACAGCCGCCAAAAAGATGCAGCAATCTGATATTGTTGTAATTATTGGCACCTCGCTGAACGTTTATCCGGCAGCCGGATTGGTCGATTATGCCCCGCCCGGCGTCCCCGTTTATCTGATCGACCCCAACGAAGTAAACTATCACGGACGGAAAATTAATTTCATACGAAAAAAAGCCTCAGAAGGCATGGAAATACTCTTCCAAACACTGGTCGAGCAGAAAAAATAGGATTTAAATGGCAAAATATTTATCTTATTATCAATAATATATAAAAATATCAATAAAATATTTGCAGGATAAGAATATTTGATATACTTTTGCACCGATTTTTTGAATGGTACCATAGCTCAGTTGGTAGAGCATCGGACTGAAAATCCGTGTGTCCCTGGTTCGAATCCTGGTGGTACCACTTCCTCTTAACTTTTATACAGTTGTTATTTTTGGTTATACCGGGAATTGTGTAGAAAATCCATAGAACCCTTATTTCCAAAGGCTCCCTCAGTAGATACGCTATTAATCACAGATTGGAGTTTTTAAGTTAATAACGATGAAAAAAAGATCGAATTATTTTGATTATCAAAAAAATTCGTATCTTTGCATCGTTAATACTACTTAATAACGATATATATGTCATACATTGTAGAACAGAAAATAAAGGGAAAAACTTATCTGTATAAGGCTGAGGCTTACTGGGATAAGGATAAAAAACAGTCAAGACAAAAACGTACTTATATAGGACGTAAAGACGCTGCCAAAAAGAGTAAAATCAAGGCAACAG
>JAITIA010000057.1 GCA_031279695.1 Prevotellaceae bacterium
CCACTCTATCTACGCAGGCTGTGCCTGCATTTGCACCTTTGTTGGCAGGCTGCGCCTGCCAAGATAAACCGGACGAGGCACAGCCTCGTCCGAACAACGGGACTGCACATTAAATCAACCGCCTTCACATTCCGTCCCTACGGGACGGTGGTTGCGAGGTTGGCTTGCGTTTTCTACCAACATTCCGTCCCTACGGGACGGTGGTTGCGAGGTTGGCTTGCGTTTTCTACCAACATTCCGTCCCTATCGGGACGGTGGTTGCGAGTATCCGAATTTTCGGGCGGACACGATTTACAATTTACTATGTTCTATTGGGAATTGTGTGGAAACTTTTGTTTTCAATCAATTATCGACACAAACCCCTTATTTCCCCAAGCGCCCTAAGTAGCCCTGATACCCAACGTCAATCGCCCTTATTTTCTCAGAGAAATAATAAGGGTGTAGGGACGCGATTAATAGCGTCTCTACTAAGGGCACCTTTGGAAATAAGGGCTCTATGGATTTTCCACACAATTCCCAATTGAACCATATTCTAAAACAAATGAACAACAAATGTGCGCCGCATATTACCGTCCCGCAGTCGTCGGCAGGCAAATGTGCGCCGTACATGACCGTCCCCCAACCGTCGGCAGGCAAATGTTCATGATACATGACCGTCCCCCAACCGTCGGCAGGCAAATGTACGCCGTACATGACCGTCCCGCAGCCGTCGGCAGGCAAATGTGCGCCGTACATGACCGTCCCGCAGCCGTCGGCAGGCAAATGTGCGCCGTACATTTGCCTGCTGCAACCTGCGGCAGGCAAATGTTCATAATATATTGACCATCCCGCCCCGCGTCAGCCCGTCCGCCGCAGGCACTAATCACTAATCACTAACCACTAATCACTAACCACTAATCACTAACCACTAATCACTAACCACTAATCACTAATCACTAACCACTAATCACTAATCACTAACCACTAACCACTAACCACTAAACTATCGTTCCACGCCAACGTATCCGGTTCGGGATTTAGTTTGACCGCTTTGCTGATCGAGATAGTATATCTTATAAAAATAAATATCCGCAGGAGCGGGCTGTCCTTTGACCGTGCCGTCCCAGCCTTCGGCGCCCGAATATATTTCCACGCCCAGCCTATCGTAGATTATCAACCGATAAGAAGGCATAAAGACGTCGTTGACGCCGTCGCCATTCGGGGTAAATACTTTGGGTACGACAAGATTTCCGGCAAAAACATAGTCGCGACCGGTGGTACAGTTGTTTTTATCCTTTACGGTGATAGTAAATTCGCCATAGACATTCGGCTCCGTTACCGTGCCGCTCAAACGACCGTCGGTTGAGAGTATCATTTCGGAAGGCAGGTTGCCGCTCATGGAGAAATGACCTTCCTCGGCATTGGAAACAAAGATTTGTTCATACTCTTCGTTTAGGCGATAGGGCGGAATGGTTTCCGGTTGGATATAGAGTTCAACAACTTCGGCGCGGGCTTCTTGATATAAAGCGGAGAGGCAGCCGTTGAGGTCGCTCACTCGGATATAATATGATTTATTGGCGTCGAGATTTTCGTTCATTGCCACCATTCCCACGCTGTCGCCCGTAAAAGTGGCGAGCGTGTCGCGGGTGGACGTCGGACTGTCGAAAATCAAATATTGATAATTCATCTCCAAACTATCGAGATGAATAGTTGTTGAGTTATGAATGCAGACCTTGTCGGCTGTGGCAAGGAAGGCGGCGGCGGGCAAGGGCATTACCGTTACGCGGATTTCGGCGGCGGGGCTTTCGCAGTTTATTTCGGTATTGACTTGCGACACGTAGAAAGTCTGCACGCCTGCCGTTTCGGTGTTGGGCGTGGGCGCCGACGGGAGTTGCTGCATATTTTCGTCGTACCATTTCAGTGGCAAAAAGTTTTCCGAAACGGCGGTCAGCGGGACGGCGGCAGCGCCCAAACAGTAGGCAGTGTCGCGCGTGGCGGGCGCAGGCTCGCAGGTTTGGAGGCGGTAGGTTCGGGTAACCACGCAGCCTTTCTGGTCGCGCGCCTCAACGGTGAACTCCGCCGTTTCGCGTCCTGCCGATTCGGGCACTATTCCGCTGAGCAAACCGTCCGCCGAAAGGCTAATACCCGTAACCATAGAGCCGGTGTAGCCAAACGCTGGTATTGCGTTTGTTGATAATTGTACCGAATAGGGGGTATTGTGGAGATAGATTGGCAGTGTTTGTGGTTCGATATAAAGAATTGTTACTTCGGCTTGGACTGTTTTGTAGGTATCCGAGAGGCAGCCATAATTGTCTTTAACCTTGATATAATATGATTTATTGGCGACAAGATTTTCGCTCATTGCCACCACGCCTGCGTTAGCGCCGGTGAACGAGGCGAGTGTATCGGTCGTTTCCGGATTGGAGAAAATCAAATATTGATAATTCCTTTCTATATTGTTGAGACGGATATTTGTTGCACTGTCGAAGCAGACATTGTCGGCGCTGGCTTGGAAAATGGTATCGGGCGGCGCCACCACTGTTACGCGGATTTCGGCGGCGGGGCTTTCGCAGTTTATTTCGGTATTGACTTGCGACACGTAGAAAGTCTGCACGCCGGCAACAGCGGTGTTGGGCGTGGGCGCCGACGGGAGTTGCTGCATATTTTCGTCGTACCATATCAATGGAAAAACTCTTGAGGGGACGGCGGTCAGAGGGACGGCGGCGGCGCCCAAGCAGTAGGCGGTGTCGCGCGTGGCGGGTGCAGGCTCGCAGGTTTGGAGGCGATAGGTTCGGGTAGCGGCGCAGCCTTTTTGGTCGCTCACCGAGACGGTGAACTCCGCCGTTTCGCGTCCTGCCGATTCGGGCACTGTTCCGCTGAGCAAACCGTCCGTCGAAAGGCTAATACCCGTAACCATAGAGCCGGTGTAGCTAAATGCCGGTATTGCATTTGTTGATAATTGTACCGAATAGGGGGTATTGTGGAGATAGATTGGCAATGATTGTGGTTCGATTGTGATTTCATCCACCGTGACATTGACCGCAGAAACAATGTTTTTTGCGCGACAGCCGTCGGCGCCGGGTCCGATATAGAATACCGAACTATTATCGACCGTTCTTGGCAGAGTGAGCGTCATGGGATCGGTGGCGACGCCGCGAAACTCGATTATGGTATCGGTCAGAGCGCTGTTGCCGTACAATCGATACGAAAAGCCTTCGATTGCTCCGCTTATTGATATTTGGGGATTGCCCTGCGGACAACTCCAGCCGCTTGCCGAAACATTTTCGTCAACTATCGGGTGAACAATTGCGTGCACCGTGCGGCGGGTTGAGCAGCCCTGAGCATTGTCGGTTTGCTCCACAAAATAGACCGACTCGCCTGCAACGGCGGCGGAGATTTGCGGGTTTCCGGCGAGTTGAGTTCCGGCGTCGTCGTACCATTTTATTGTATGATTGGGCAACGGAACGGCGGAGAGAATTTTGTCGGGCTCGCCTTGACAGAGATTAAAGGTATCGGCAATATCGGGCGCGGGCGTAGTGTGGATATTTATATCGATAGAATCTTCGATAAACAGGTTGCAGCCGGCAGGCTTGACGCGGATTTTGTATTTGCCCGAATATGTTTCATCCACATTGTCGATTGTCAGATTTCGGTCGCTGTATGTACCGCGGGGTCCTGTCCATTCGTAACTTTGAGCGCCAATAAAGATACATTTGAGGTCGATTTTTCCGTCGTTGCACACCGTCGGCACGCCGCTAACAAGAGGAATATTGTCGAGTGTGTTGATATACACTTCCACAGGGAAACTTTTTCCGCAGGCGTCGGTAATTCGCACTATATATTTATCGCCATAAGCGCCAAAATTAAATTCGCCGGTGGTGTTTGCCGGAATACCTGTGGGGCTGTTGTCGATATTGAGCAGTTCGTAGGTATATGGCGGTTTGCCATGACGCGCCATGACGTGAATATTTCCCTGACCGCTGTTCATTTCGCAGACATACGACGAGCGTCCTTCGAGTGTGAAGTTTTGTTTTTCGTATTCAAAAACCTGTTCTTCAATCGTGCAGTTTTCATGTCCGTAGTTTATAGTCAGGCGATAGGTTCCCGACGTGGATAGAACAAAATATTCGTTGAAGCCGGAATAATAGTAGTGCCAATTGGTAGAGCCGTTGGGATGTTCGAGTTTATAGACCGTTGTTGTCGGATTTCCGTTATCGTAGATCAAACCTGTTGGATAGAGCCGAGTAATGCCTTCGCAGGTTTCCTGCAAGGTATAGGCAAAATTATTGACGGTGATAGGATTTCGCACCACCACCGAATAGGGATGAACCGTTCCGCACTTGTCGATAATTTCAAACCTATAAGTGCCGTCCGCTATCGCCGTAAATATGCCGTTGGGCAAATCCTCCGAAAAAGGATAAACAGCCCACATATTTTCGGTCAGAGTGGTATCGGCATGAATTGGGGTTTGCGGTCCGTCGATAAAACGTATGCGAGTGCCAACGTCGAGGCTGCCGTAGATTTGAATGTAGCCGGTATTGTCGCAGTAATTACGATAAGAATCTACGCTGTATGAAGGATTAGAAGTGTCGCTGCCGCGATAGATATGCGTGCGTTCGGCGGTTTTGCCGCTGGCGTCGGTAACAAGCAAACGGTAGGTTTTGTTGTATTCGAGTTGCACCAAATGTTCCTGCACCGTTTCAAAGCCGGATTCGGAGGCGACAAGGTTGCCTGCCTCGTCGAACATTTCCCATTTATAGGGATAGCAGTACATATTATAAGGGTCGAGAGCAAAGCGGAAGGTATAATTGAAACATTCTAACTGACTGTCCCAGCATTCCGAGTCGGGAATAACCATAGGGCGGCGACTATGCGACAATTTGAAATTAATATCCTGTCCGCGATTATCGACAATATTAATATCATACACTCTGTCGTATTCCAGCCCTGTAAGCGTCTGCCCTTGCAGATCGCCTACTCCGTCGATTTCGGTAACAGTCAAGCCGCCGTCGTCCACAATTTCAAAATCGAAAGGCGGGCAAAAATTGCTGGGGATTATTGTTGCATCGTATGAGTCGCACCTTTCTGCGATAATCGTTACGCCCATCTGACCTGCGGGCGGACCTGCGGGATCGATAATATCGCGGCTGAGAGTTGCTCCGCCGGCGTCGGTAAACACCAGAGTATAGTCTTTTCCATACTCCATTCCGTCGATACGGTTTTCATGATCGTTGATATTGTCGGCGCTGTTCACCAGCGTTCCGTTGTGGTAGAGTTCCCATTTGATAGGGAAACATGCGCGGTTGAAATGGATGTAATAGCCATGCGAATCGCAGCCCGAAAAGGGATGCTCTTCATAGATTTCCATTTCGTAGTTTTGCTGGACGGTTGTATGTGTAAACTGCTGATTTTCGCTGTCGGTCAAAATCATTGTATAATTTTTGTTATAGAGCAGATTTTCGACAAGAATATAGTTGTCATTTTGGTTGTTCAGTTCAAAAACCTTATTGCTTGCGTCGTCAAAAACCTCAACTTTGTAGGGGAAGCAAATTACAGACCGGTGTCCATCCAGATTGACATTCCATTTAAAATTGGCGCATTGTTTTTCTATCCAGTCGGAAAAATACATTGTTGCGGGGAATCCGGCTTCGCCAATATATTTTTCGCAGTTTGTTCCTTTGATGCGGATATAAATTTGGGCGGTTTTATTTTGTTCCTGCAAATTGCGGTACAAATCGGGGAGGTCGATATACTGAGCGGCATAGTTGTTCATTTCCATCCAGTTTTTATTCCCGTCGAACGAGCAGGCGATTTCAAAATATTCGCTGCGATGATAGTTCCAGTAGTAGGCAATATCGGAGGCGGCGCTCACCTCCCATGCGTGGATATATGCTTTTCGACATTCGGAGGGATAGAAATTCATATCGAAAACATTGTCGGGGAAATCGGCATTCACTTTATTGATAGAGCCGGCGGCGGGCAACGAATACCCGCAGGCGTCGGTGATAGTAAACGAATAGTTTCCTTCGGGCAGCGAGTCGAGTTCCATAACCTGCGGGTAAGGCACGTCGAAACTTGTTGCTCCGGTATATGCCGTCGGAGCGCCGGTTACCGTAACAGTATAAGGCGGCGAGCCGTCGCGTATAGAAATGGGTATCATCCCGCTGCTCATACAGTTCAGCGAGCCTGATTTATAGCCATCAACAAAGGCAACCATTTCCTCGTACTGGTCGTCAACGGTGAGGCTCATGGTTTTCGTCGCCGTCTGGTCGTTATTGCAGGTGAGATTGACGGTAACAAGATAATCGTTAGGCGGCAATCCCATAAACTGTTCGCCATTAGTGTTTGAATATTCCATAATGGCGCCGCCAGCAAGCGTAATGCTCAACATTTTTATGTTGCTACCATTGACTTTTACCTCAACAATACCGTTACTCATGCAGTTTGCATGTTGAACAACGGAGGCTTGAATGTCGAAATCGCACTGCGCAACAAGAATATTTGCACGCAAACATACAATAAACAAACTTATTATACTGACGTATTTCATAAATTAACCAAATAAATTAGGGCGCAAAAGTAGATATTTTTTTGTGACTGACAAAATAATTGACGATTTTTGATTTTAGATTGATGATTGTCTGAACTGTGATTTCAGGGTGATTTGGGTGATTGTTTGCGGGGTTGTCTGAACCATGATTTTATTAAGATTTTCAGGATTGGCAGGATTAATTGCGCCCGTTGTCTGAACTGTGATTTCAGGGTGATTTTGCTGATTGGTGGCGGCTAAACCACCCCGTCCCTTCGGGACACCCCTCCAAAGGAGGGGAATGTTTGCTACGATGTAGAGACGCACGGCGTGCGTCTCCGCGAAGGAGGTTTGCGCCGCCGGTATGGTTGTGTTTTTCGTTGTAGAGACGGGGCGCGCCCCGTCTCTACGGAGTTTGACGTGCACAAGTCAAACACACCTCCTTTCCACCTCATTCAAAATAACAAAACAACCTCAGTAGCCATGAGGCGTCCCCAGAAACGAACCTCATTACCTCATTTAATCATCAGAATTGAACAATGAGGTAATGAGGTTTTGAAAACCGTTAATCAGGGGTCAGTATCTGCGGCGAACACATTCGTCGTCGCAGGGGCGTTGCGCGCAACGCCCCTGCATTGCGGCAAACAATGCGCTGCCGCAAATCACAAAAATCAATTGTTTCAACAAATACTCCGTTAGGAGTTGCATATCAATAGAATATTGATACGAGTGCCTTGACGGGCAAAAAACAACACCATTGCAAACTACAGCCATGCTGATTTTGTATCAGGGGGACTACGTCTTTTTTTACTGAAACAAAGAAAATACGGCTAATGCTGTATTGATTTTTTGAGGTGATTGTTGTTGGCATAGAAGAGGGAAAGTTAATGCACAACTATCTCACTGGAACAAATATACATCTCTCAAAATAATACCTGTCCCGATGTTTTTCTCGCTCACAATTTCAACTGGATGCTACATCATAATTCTGATTATCCACTCTTTAAACTGATATTCGGCACGATACAGTAGCGGCAATTTTTTTCTGCCAAGAATTGCTTTAAATTTGCTTTTGTACTCCTTCACCAGATTTGCTTCTTCTTCAATTGAATTGACATACACGTCCGCCCACATATTTGCCTGTTCTTCGGGCGGAAACGATATGCTGTTCAATTGCATCACAGCGGTTTGTCTTTTCTCAATAATTTCGTCATGTTTTTTGAGATATTCGTTGTACACCGGCCAGAATTTCACCGACTCCGCCATTGTCAGTCCTATTATATTTTCAAACGCTTCTTTGCGTTTTTCGTTTATTATTTTTGTCATTTTGTTAAATTGAGCCTCTGCCTCCTTTTTTGAGTTCTCGTATTCTTCGCGATAGGTGAGCGGGCGGGAGATTTGCTGCATCGAATTGACGAATGCGTCCAATCCGCTCTCAAACAGTTTTCCGCTTTCAAACAGTTTGATACTCACACGTATTTCATACGCAGAATCACTTTCTTTGTTATAGCCTTGCGAATAGGCTTTGGCTACGAGTATTAACAACAACAGTATCAGTCCAAATAAATTTTTCATATAAAATTTTATTCTTTATTTCTGGATTTTGCCATTAAAATATCGTTTTGATTGACATTTCTTACTGCCAGGTAGTTAACCTTGGCGTCAATCAATCCTTTTTTGCGTATTTCTTCCATACGGGATTTTATCTCGTCGGAAACTATTACTTTGGGACCGGACGACGGTACGGACTCGGGCGTCGAGTTGTACAGAAATGCCAGAAACAATGTGAGCGCCAGCGTCATAAATCCTCCGCCTGCAAATGCAAGTTTGGGGACAAGCCCAAATTGGGGACGCTTTTTATGCTCGATACTTTTATCCTGAATTATCGAAGGCAACCGGTCGAAATAACTCCCCGGAGTTACAAACGGGTTCTTTTTCAATTCATTATTTAACATACTTATACCATTTACGAAATTAGACAATATATTATACTAAAGGTTTAATCATTTTTTAAATATTTTTCAATTTTTTCTGCGGCGTGATGATAGGAGGCTTTCAGAGCGCCTACGCTTGTGCCGAGTATTGAGGATATTTCTTCGTATTTCATTTCGTCGAAATATCTCATATTAAACACTATCCGCTGCTTTTCCGGAAGTTTCAGTATGGCTCTCTGCAATTTTCTTTGCATTTCGTTTCCGTCGAAATATTCGTCGCTTTCGAGTGTTTTACTTAATTGATTTTCAACATCGACCATTGGAATAAAGAACCGGTTACGCCTTTTACGCAGCAGTGTGAGCGCTTCGTTTGTGGCGATTCGATAGAGCCAGGTATATAGTTGCGCTTCTTCGCGAAATGTGTCAAAATTTTCCAGCGCTTTGAGGAACGTGTTCTGTACCAGGTCGTCGGCATCGTCGTGAGAAATTACAATTTTACGGATATGCCAATACAGCCTTTCCTGATATTGCCTGACCAGCAGGTTAAAAGCATAGTTTCTCTGCTCCGGATTTCGGAGCATGGCGAGCAGTTCTTTGTCTGTATAATTGCTTTTATCCATTAAAATTATCGTTGTGCAAAATTAATACAAATGCACGATATAACAAAATTTATGCCACATTTTTTTTGTTTTATTTATCTCCATATTTCGATTTGCGAATGTATTACTTTTATTATGAGCATATTGCATGGTTACGCTATGGTGAAAATATTTTTTCAAAATCGGGCACAAAATCACGAAAACAGTTCTTCGATTGCGTCAAAATATCGTTGTGCGATAATTTTTCGTTTTACTTTCATGGTTGGCGAAAAAATTCCGTTGGCAATGCTCCATTCGTCGGCAAGCAATTTGTATCGTTTCACCTGCTCGTAGTCGCCGAAATTGCTGTTCAGATGATTTATTTCGTCGCCAATTGCTTTTTTGACTTCTGTGTCTGTAATGATTTTACTGTCAGATGTATATTCAATGCCCTGTGTTTCGCACCAGTTTCGGAGATATGCAAAATCGGGAACGATGAGGGCGGCGGCAAATTTTCGGTTTTCGCCAATTACCACAATATTCTCAATAAAAGGCGATTCGTTCAATTTTGCTTCCACCAGTTCGGGATTTACGTATTTTCCGAAAGATGTTTTGAAAAGGCTTTTCAATCTGCCTGTTATGATGAGATAGCCTTCTTTGTCGATTTTGCCGGTATCGCCGGTGTGCAGCCAGCCGTCGGAGTCGATTATTTGCGCAGTCAGTTCAGGGTCTTTGTAATAGCCTTGCATCACATTGTGTCCGCGACAAAGGATTTCGTCTCTTGTTCCGATTTTGATTTCGACGCCCGGCAGCGCAAGTCCCACCGTTCCGTATTTCCGTGTTTTGCGTCGGTTTACAGCAATCACCGGTGAGGTTTCGCTCAAGCCATATCCCTCATACACAGGCATTCCTATTGCCGAAAAGAAGGAGGCTATTTCGTGGCGAATGGCAGAACCGCCCGAAACAACTATATCGAAATGTCCTCCTATGGCTGCTCTCCATTTTTTGTAAACAAGTTTGTCGGCTATTTTCAGGCATGTTTTGTACCATACGCTTTTACCGCTTAATTCATAACGTTTTGCAACGCGAAATGCCCAATAGTAAATTGCTTTTTGTATTGGCGAGAGCGTTGCGCCCGCAGCGTGGAGTTTGTTGTAAATTTTTTCGAGCAGACGTGGTACGCAGGACATCATTGTGGGATTAACTTCTTTGATACTCTGTGAGATAGCCCCAAGATTGCTGACGTAATAAATCGACATGCCCAGATAGTGATACAGATAGACCAGCATACGTTCGTAGGCATGACATACGGGCAAGAAACTCAATGCTTTATTGCTCCATTTTGCGGGAATGTCGGCTACGTTCATAAAGTTGTTGATAATGTTTGCATGGCTAAGCATCACGCCTTTCTGTGTTCCGGTTGTGCCGGAGGTGTAAATAATTGTGGCTGTGTTATTTCCTTTGACTGCCTGTTTCAGGGTTTCGAGTTTTTCGGTTTGTGGATTTTGATTTCCGAGTTCGATAAAATCGTCAAAAGATTTGTATTTGCCACTGGCGTCCGAAAAGGTGATGATTTCACGTAACTGTTTCATTTCCGGCAATATCGGCTCAAGTTTTTTACGCAGTTCTCTGCCTTCAATAAAAATGATTTTCATTTCGGCATGGTTGAGAATATGGCGGTAATCGTCCTGACTGATATTGGGATACACGGGTACGGAGATTGCGCCAATTTGCATGGCGGCAAAATCAATCATGTTCCATTCGGGACGGTTGCCGCTGACAATGCCCACTTTATCGCCGGGCGATATTCCCAGATGCAGCAGGGCAAAACTTGCCGCATTAATTTTGTCGATATATTCGTTGACGCCGATTTTTTGCCACACATCGCCTGTCCGGTACGAAATAACGATGTCCTGATGCGGATAATTTTCCGCATAATTGTCAAGTAAATCAAATAGTCTGTCTATTTTCATAACAATTTTTTAACGGCGCAAAAGTAGAAAAAATTATTGAAACATTTACTATAATATGAATATAATATTGATAATCAATACAAATTTCCGTTGCAAAATGACTCTCTGTGGTCAGTTTTCAGTGGTCAATAGTCAGACAGTTTCAATGACAAAATTCGACGGTTCGTCTCGAACAACACGGGGGTCTCTGACTGTGATTTTATACTCGGTCGTATCGCAGGATATTTTTTATGGTACCTCAATATTTTTTATCTATGGTTATACGATTTTGTGGATTTAAAAAAATGCATTATCTTTGTGGCGTGAAATTAATGCAAAATGTGTGATACAGTCCTGTAATACAGTTTGTTATAAGTATCCAGCAAGGCCAGCCGGCAATCCGTTTGCCGACATTGAGAATGTGCCGAGTGTTCCAATAAAGATAAATTGATTGATACATATCTCTTTATGAGAAATCAAAAATATACAGAAATCGGGGAAGTTTGGATAATGTTTTATGAATAAAAAGAGGTCTGGTTGTGTGTAATTTATGCGAATACAGGTTGTCGAAGTCGGTTTTGCTAACACAAAAAGCGACTGATTATGCAAAATTACACATCACAAATGTTCTTTGACATATTGGTAATTAAATAAATAACAAAAGTTGTCGAAAGTCGGTGTTTTTCGTATGCTTGTATATCGACAATTTTTTATACTTTTGCAGCTCGAAAAAAGAGAAGCTAAGTCTCTCTTTTTTCGAGTTTTTTGAAATTTGAAGAGAAGGCTTGTAATTGAACCATTGTGGAATTGAAATCTGTCTGTACGTAGTAATCGTCGGGACGATATACCTTGTAATTGAACCATTGTGGAATTGAAATCACGGGTTATTTTCTCTAACGACGAAACAA
>JAITIA010000095.1 GCA_031279695.1 Prevotellaceae bacterium
CGCGCCGGACGCAGTTATTTGATAAACATGAAATATCTTTATGAAGTAGATATTATCAAAAAAACCTGCACCTTGTCGGTTGAGTCCAAAAATATTGTTTTGAGCAGTTTGTCCGACAAGGCTGTGAAATCTCTCACAAAAACAGATACTTATGAAATTTAACCGGCTATAAAAAACAAAGTTGTGAAAATTGTTGGCAAACGAAAATATTAATGTCTGTATCCCAAATTTAAACATCTTATATACAGTAAATTATATGAATTTGAAAAGAAATCTGCACAAATTTTGATTTTTTCGATTTTCAATTTTCAAAAAATCATGTACCTTTGCAGAAAATTTAAACGAAAAATGATACAGAGAATACAGACTGTTTACTTGTTTTTAATTGTTGTGCTACAATCGATTATGTTACTGTCGGACAGTGCGGGATATATCGATGCAAATGGGGTCGAACAGGTTTTTTCAATAAAAAATATTCCGGCAATTGCCGTTTTGGCTGCGCTGACCTCGCTGATTCCGGCAATATCGATGTTTATGTTCAGAAACAGAATCCGGCAAATCCGCTTTAACATATTCAATTCCATACTGCTTGTCGCCCTGCAAATATATATCCTGTATTATATTGTGTCGTTTGCGATAAATGCTGTTTCGTTCACATTTTCAATTATTTCGCTCTTTCCCGCAGTGTCGCTGATATTGTCGATTCTGGCAATCAAAAAGATGCTGAAAGACGAGCGTTTGATACAATCGCTTAATCGACTGAGAAGATAGAAATGAACGTGCAGGCGGACAGGATATACAATATTGGCGAAGTGGCTGATATACTTGGTGAAACAGTTCCCAATGTGAGGTACTGGTCGAATGAACTGGAAGCGGAACGGCTCGTCAGTTCCATTCGCAACGCAAAAGGAAATCGCAAATATACATTGCGCGATCTGGAAACCCTGCGGATAGTGTATCATCTTGTGCGTGAGCGGAAATTCACGTTGGAAGGCGCTAAACAGAAAATTGTCGATAACCGTGAAGGCGAGATGAAAAATCTCGAAATTATCAACAAACTCAATAAGATAAAAAAATTATTGTTGAGTGTAAGAAACACAGTAGAATAAATGAATATAAAAATTGGAGATATTGTTGCAGAACTTGAAAAATTTGCTCCGCTTTGCTTTCAGGAAAGTTACGACAATGCCGGATTGATTGTCGGAGACGCGGAAATGTCTGTCAATGCGGCGCTTTTGTGTTTCGACGTAACGGAAAAAATTGTGGACGAGGCAATTGAACGCCGCGCCGGTCTTGTTATTTCGCATCATCCTCCAATATTTGGCGGAATAAAAAAAATTAACGGCAAAAATGCAAGCGAACGCATTGTGGTTAAGGCAATAAAGAACGACATTGCCCTGTATGCCGCGCATACAAATCTCGACAGCGTGTGGAACGGAATTAATACCGTTTTGGGCGAAAAACTTGGACTGTCGGATATTAAAATTCTTGTACCCCGCGAAAAAAATCTCTATAAAATTGTAACCTTTGTTCCGCACAATCATGCCGAAAATCTTCGCCGGCGAATGTTCGAAGCCGGCGCCGGACATATAGGCAACTATGATTCATGCAGTTACAACCTCGAAGGCAAAGGCACGTTCAGAGGCGGAGAAAATACCAGCCCCTTTGTTGGAACAAAAGGAACGCTGCACAGCGAGCCGGAAATCAGAATCGAAACTGTTGCAACAAAAGAATGTCTGAATCAGGTTATTGCAGCAATTTTACAGGCGCATCCCTACGAAGAACCGGCATACGACGTCTATCCGCTCGAAAACAAACGGGCAAATGTTGGGGCGGGCGCTGTGGGCACACTTCCGCAAGCTGTGGATGCTGCTGATTTTCTGGCAACAGTCAAAAAAAATCTGCCCGTAAAACTCATTCGCCACAACAAATTGTTCAAGCAGGTCAAAACGGTGGCGGTGTGCGGAGGCGCGGGAGCGTCGTTGATTGCCGATGCAATTGCCGCAAAAACCGATTTATTTCTCACCGGCGACTGTAAATATCACCAGTTTTTGGACTGCGAAAACAAAATAATTTTGGCCGATATTGGTCATTATGAGAGCGAATGCTTCGCAGTAGAAATATTTTATAACATAATTAATAAAAAATTTCCTACTTTTGCGCTCTATTTATCGCACGGAATTTCGAATCCGGTGCAATATTTTATAAAATAGTAAGTAATTTATTTACAGATAATGGCAAAAAGAACAGAAAAAAAGATTCCAAATTTGGAAGACAAACAGAATGACGAGAAAGATGCTGTGTTACAGCAAATAATGAAAACCAAGCCTCAGGCTGCCGGCGGCGATTCCGTAGAACAGAAACTGCGCTTGCTGTACGAAATGCAACTTGTTGATTCGGCAATTGACGACATTAGAACGCTTCGCGGAGAACTTCCTAACGAAGTCAAATTCCTTGAAGACGATATTGCCGGTCTGGAAACCAGAATTTTCAACATCCACGCAGACATCAAACGCGCCGAAATCGAAATTTCCAAACACAAACTGGAAATCGAAAACTCAAAATCGATGATTAAAAAGTACGAAGAACAACAAAAAAACGTACGCAATAATCGGGAATTTGAATCGCTGTCTAAAGGCATTGAATTTCAGTCGCTTGAAATCGAACTCTGCGAAAAGAAAATTCGGGAAATCAATTTGACAATCAAGGACAAAAGAAATCTGGAAGAAACTGCAAAAATTCAACTCGACGACAGAAAGAAAGACTTGCAGGTGAAACAGATAGAACTCGACAAAATTATTCTCAACACAAAAAAAGAAGAACAGGTTCTTGAAAACAAATCGGCAGATTATCGCAAAGTTATCGAACCCCGTCTGCTCGCCGCATACGAACGTCTGCGCAGAAATGCCCGTAACGGACTTGCTGTTGTGGAAGTTAAGCGCGACGCCTGCGGAGGCTGTTTCAATAAAATTCCGCCACAGCGTCAGGTCGATATTAAAATAGGTAAACGCCTGATTCCCTGCGAATACTGCGGTCGAATACTTGTTGATTGGAGTGAATAAACCTGTTTGCCAATAAGCGGTTTCCTTCGGGTCGCCGGCTTGTTGTCGAATAATTAATAAACCGGAAAGATTTGAAACTTCTACATTTTCAGATATTTTTGCACAAAATGGCGACACTGCGGAAATCGGCAGTTCTGTCGCTTGTGCTTGTGTTGTGCGCCTGTTGCCAACTCGCCGCACAGGAGCGCTATCGCCCTGAAGTACTGTTTATTCTGGACATTGCGCCCGACGCAAGGGCTTCGGGCATGGGCGATGTTGGCGTGGCTACCACCCCCGACGTAACGTCGCAAAAATGGAACGCCTCAAAATATATCTTTGCCAATATGCGGCATGGAGTCTCGGTGTCTTATACCCCATGGATGAACAAGATATCCAGAGGGTTGAACATGGGGCTAATCTCGGGATACACTAAATTTGCGGGGCGAAGCGCCATCGGATTTTCGGCAACATATCTGTCGATTGGCGGAATAGATTTGTATTCAAGAGAAGGCCTCAGCCAGGGAACAATCTCATCGAACGAATATTCGCTGGATATATCTTATTCTCACCGACTTGGCGACTATGTTTCGGGCGGAATAAGCCTGCGATATGCCAGCGCCATTAAAGTGGAATCCTTTGGAATACCCAACAGCGCCGTTTTGCGTCCCTCGCCTGCCTTTGCCGGCGACGTGTCGTTTTTTTATACCCGTCCGGTGGAAATGTTCAACAAGGAAAACCATTTATCAGCAGGTATTTGCGTATCAAATCTCGGCACAAAAGTCAAACTGTCGGGCGACGACGAAATGCTTATGCCGATGAATTTGCGGATGGGCGTAACATACGACTGGATTTTAGACACAAAAAACTCGCTGACATCGTCGATTGACATCAATAAATCGCTTGTGCCGAGCGGATCTTATTCGTCGGATATTACTGTGTTTGAGGCAATAGGCAAATCGTTTGAAAAAGCAAGAGATTTTATTGCCTCTCTGGGATTTGAATATTCGTACACGAAATTAGCAATGGTGAGAGCCGGCTATCATCACAGCCGGAACAGCCCCAGTTTTCGCTATTTTACTTTGGGTGGAGGTCTGATTTACAAATCGATACATCTTGACGCATCGTATCTTATATCAACTTCGAGCCTGAATACTGCGCTGGCAAATACATTCAGGCTGACACTCGGTTACGTCTGGTAACACAGCCAACAAATTCTGTATCGCTGTGGCAAAAAAAAGAAAAATACGGAACGATACTCTCCTGAAAACCATAAAGAAACTGTTATGGAGAGGCACAGTCCTGTTTTTCAGCATCAGCATACTGTCGGTGATTGCATTGAATTGGTTTCCTGTGAGATACACGCCTTTGATGTTTCTGCGTTTTGTGGAAAATATCGACGATAATAATTATCGCAGCATTCGTAAATGGAAATCGCTTGACGAAATCTCCGACAATATGATCAGGGCGGCGCTGGCGGCAGAAGACGCTAATTTTATGGAACATTTCGGTTTCGACTGGGAGGCGATAAAACGGGCAATGGATCTCAACCGTCGCGGAGGGAAAAAATACGGAGCAAGTACAATCACTCAGCAAACAGCAAAAAATGTTTATCTTACGCCCTCGCGCTCGTGGTTTAGAAAAGGTATGGAAGCCTATTTTACCATATTGATAGAAATTTTTTGGACCAAGGAACGAATTATCGAAATATATCTGAATGTCATCGAAGTAGGCAACGGATTGTATGGCGTCGAAGCGGCTGCACAAACATATTTCAACAAGCCGGCATACAAACTGACGGCATTTGAAGCCTGCCAGATTGCGTCGATTTTGCCAAATCCGCGCGAATACCAAATTGACAATCCGACACGGGAATTGCAAAAAAAACAGCGAAAAATCAAACAATCAATGGAATATGTCAAATGGAAAGAACGGAAAAAAGAAAGGTGATTTCAGTGTGTTATCGGGTTTATTCAGGATTATGCAATCAATTGACAGTTTTATCCCGATTTTTTGGTCGAAAAACCCCGAATTTCCCCATTTTTTATGCTGTACAACATAAAAAATGTGTTAAAAAATCACCCCAAAACCATGCTCAAAGGCATATTTTTACAAATTGCAGTATCCATGCTGTTTTATACTGATTATATGCGCGTTAAATATAAAAACCGCCATTTTATTGCCCAAATTATATGTTGTATAACATATTAAAAAGTGTTAAAAAGGATTTTTTACAAGAGTTTTGATAGTACCTTTGTATCACGAAACAAAAAAAGAAGTACTTCGCAAGAGGTACATAATAGGGTAAAATTAATAGGGTTGAAAAAAAGAAGGTGCGTATCAGAACGTACCAACCATGGAAAGCGCAAATGCGCAGGAGAAAAAGGGAGAAATAAAATTCTTCCTTTTTTGATTTATATGCCTGATATAGCATGTTCTACGCCGTTATGCAGGCATTTTAGGGGAGTGAAATATATAAGAATACCGTTTTCTCAATGGTTCAGGCAGTTTTATATTCAATATTTTCTCAACCATTTCTATTTCGTTGCCGTCTATGCCGTCTTCGGCTTTCAACGTTCTTTCAAGCAATTTTTCTGCTATTTGTTTAACTGAATTTTCCATATTTTTTCCTTTTTTTTGCCCTTGCGGGCGGTTGATAATTATTTTATATTTTCATCAATCTTTGTAAATATTAAATCTTTGTCTGAAACAAGTTGTTCATTTTTGAAAATCAACTGTCCATAACCGGTAAAATTTTCAATAATGATTATGTTGTTTTGAATTTTCCATTTGTATGTTTTATGTTCGGATTTTTCCGTATTTTCTATCTTATCATATACCGAAGTAATGAGTAAGGTTCTGTGCGTAACTTTCACGCTGTCTTTCTCAAATCGCAATTCGCAATACAGATATTCATTAAAGCCGCCGCCCTCTATTTTACCACAT
>JAITIA010000003.1 GCA_031279695.1 Prevotellaceae bacterium
CAATTCCGCCGCAGGCATTAATCACTAATCATTAATAAAGTGTCGTCCCTGCGGGACTTGCTTGTGCGACGACAGGATGCATCAGCATAAATATAGCACCTCAAAAAAAGATTTAGCCAAAATATGCGGCATTTGCAAAAGTAAAACCGCTCTTACTGATATTTTTACTGCGTATCTGTCCGGCAAAATCGTAAAGTCCGCCAAAGAGACAGGCGTGAATTTGCTGCAAACATTTTACGCTTCCGGGCTCGAGCGATTTCAACATTCCGCTTTCAAATAAAGAATATGCTTTTGTTTTGCTTTTACTGTCAATGGTTTCGGGGCTGTGAGTAAACCATTCGATAAAACGATTTGCTTTTTTTCCGGGAAATTCTTTTGCAATAGCAATAATTCCCTTATCATCAAGTACATTTGCAAAACGCATTTTTCCGTCCGGACTTTTTAATTTCATCTGGGTAGTGGCGCTACCCACTTCGTTTTTTTCTTTTTTTAATTTAGCCGACAGGTACTTCCAATAATTTCTTGCCTTTCCGTATTCATCGTAATCGCCAAGCACAGCAATTACATCCACCACCGAAAACCACCATTTGTTATTTTCTTCGTCCCAAACGGCACGCACTTCGCGGTCGTCGAAAAATCGGATTGAAATTTTGCTCATGACAGAGAAAATAACGAAATAACAGGCGCAGTATCTGTCTGATTTACTGCATTAACAATTTCCGTGAGAAGCATGAGGGCGATAAAAATTTTTCTTTCCATTACTTTTCATTTATAATCACAAAGATTTCTTTATTGCTGCAAAATTACAACAATCTTTTCAAATGTACAAAATAATCTTTAAAGATATTTATAATAAAGCAATTAGCGTGGAAGTTTGCCCTCTCTGTTCGGTCTGAGCTGTGATTTTAAGATGATTTTTGTGATTTGCGGCGGCGGGGCGTTGCGATGTAGAGACGCACGGCGTGCGTCTCCTCGACGAACAACACAACCACGCCGGCAACGCAAACAATCGGCGGCGGCGGGGCGTTGCGCGCAACGCCCCTACATGGCCGCAAACAATCACAAAAATCACGGTTCAGACTTTGTTATACTCTTCTATGATAACAAAATTTGTGAAACCGTTTGAAAAATATACGGCAAACTAACAAAAATGGATTTTATTGTTGTCGAACGCAAATCGGTTCAAGTACCAACATTTGATAAGTATCGAGCCGGATTGAAAACCGGTATGTGGTAGTGAGGCAACGCCTGAATTGTCCGACGGCGACGTCCGCAACGAGGTTAAATGTACACTTTTTTGCCAAAAAAATTTGTATTTAAAAAAATTTTTGTACTTTTGCACCCGCAAACGCATGGTATTTGGATGCGAATGCAAAGTTTAAATTTCGACGAAAAAATGATGAATTTGACAATCGAAAATATTGTGTTTTTGAATTAAAAAAGCAGTGATTTTGTAAAAAAATTAAAATTGAATAGAAACAGATTGGTAATGTGTAGGATACAGACATTTTGGGGGCTTTTTTCGGATTTTGTAACCGCTTGGGTTACAGGCTTCGGTACTGTATTTGCATGTAACAAATCAGAGAGAGAGAGAGAGAGAGAGAGAGAGAGAGAGAGAGAGAGAGGTCTGTGTTGTTACAGATTTATGTTGCGCAAAATTCAAGCGCTGGTTGCCCCAATGCATACTTGCGTATTGTTTATACTTTTTGTATAAGAGAGCGATATCTGCATCTTTATCAATATCTTTGCTACAGATATGTGGCGCACAATTTGTGTGCGGAATTTTCCGCCGCATGTTTGCGTATATATTATATGTATCTAAATCTTATTATTTATCATTAAAAACATGCTTGCTTATGAGTTGAAAAAGAGAAAAAAATTGTATCGGCGTAATCAGATTGCGACCGTACAGAAAAAAAACAATTGTAAACGTAAAAAAGAATTAAAATTATTATTACTAAAAGTATGAAAAAAAATTTGTTAGAAAAAATCTTCAAAACGCTGTTTACACTTTTTGTATTAAGCAGCTCGGTAATCCTGAATGCTCAGGATATCACCGTATCGGGAAAAGTAACCGATGAAAACGGAGCGCCTCTTACGGGCGCCTCAATAATTATGAAAGGCTCTACTAATGGGGTACTTGCCAATTCGGACGGAAGTTACAGTATTGTTGTTCCTAAGGGCGAAGCGACGCTTGTATTTACCTTTATTGGTTATGCCTCTCAGGAAGTTACCGTTGGCGGACGCACGGTAATAAATGTTACGCTGGCTTACGACGTGAACGAACTCGACGAAGTGGTGGTTACCGCTCTGGGTATTTCGCGCGAAAAGAAGGCTTTGGGTTATGCCGTGTCGGAAATTAAGGGCGACGAAATGTCGAAATCGCGTGGAGGAACAAACAACCCAGTCAATGCATTACAGGGCAAAGTTGCTGGTTTGCAGATTTCCAGCGGATCGGGCTCAATTGGTGGCTCGTCGAAAATACTAATTCGCGGCGTCAGCTCGCTTTCGGGCAACAACCAGCCTCTCTTTGTGGTGGATGGCGTGCCTGTTGAAGGCAAGGACTTTAACGACGACGAAACGGCTCGCGGAGCCGAAGGTTACGACTATGGTAACCTGATTCAGGACATTAACCCCGACGATATCGAAAATATCTCAGTACTGAAAGGTCCCAACGCCTCGGCGCTCTATGGCTCGCGGGCTAATAATGGAGTGATAATGATTACTACCAAAAAAGGCTCGAAAACAGACGGCTATGGCATTACCATCAATTCGGCAATCGGTATTGAACGGGTCAACAAACTGCCTAAATTGCAGAAACTTTATGGCGGCGGTTATGGCAATTCGTTCCGAGAAATCGTTATCAATGGAAAAACCTACAAATATCCGGGTATGCACATCGACGAAAGTTGGGGCCCAAAATATGAAGGACAGGAGATTGTTTCGTGGTACGATATTGCAAAATGGGAAGCCAGCGGAAAACAGGGCGACCCCACTACTTCGCGCTGGCAAACGCCTGAAAACGATGTTGATTCATTCTTTGAAACCGGCGTATCATATACAAACAATATCTCCGTTTCGCAGGCTACCGACCGCGCCGCCGTGCGTATTTCATATACTAATTCCGACCTAAAAGGCTATTTGCCAAACAGTTCGATGGTGAAAAACGTTATCAACGCCTCGGCGTCCACTACAAGCGCCGACAAAAAATTGGAAGTATTTACCAATCTCACTTATTTTAACTCGAAAACTAAAGGTCGAAGCGAAATCGGTTACGGAGATAATAATGTGATGGTTAAATTTGTACAGTGGGGACACCGCCAACTCGACATGAAAGAGATGAAAAATCTCTACAAGTTTCCCGACGGCACGCAGGCAACATGGAATCGACGCGCATGGAACAACCCGACGCCTGCATACAGCAACAACCCTTATTGGACACGCTATATGAACTGGCAGAACGACAGCCGTAACCGCGTTTATGGAAACATCGGCTTTAGTTACAAAATACTGCCGGATTTGAAATTCCAGTTCCGCTCCAATCTCGATTTTTTTGTGGACAAGCAGTATGAACGGAACGCCGTCCATTCGCAGGAACTGTCGCGTTATAAGGAAATTTCGCGTCAGCAGTATGAATTAAACAACGAATTTCTGCTCTCGTACAATAAAAATCTGAATCAGGATTTTCATCTGTCGGCAAATCTGGGCGCCAACCTCATGAAGTATCATTATGAATATGTTTACGGCGAAACCGCAGGCGGACTTTCTATTCCCTTGTTCTACAATCTGACAAACTCGGTATTTGCACCGCAGGCATACAACCAGCAAAGGGACAAGGCAATCAATTCCGTTTTTGGAAACGTAACGCTCGGCTGGAAAAGTATGCTTTATCTCGACGCTTCGCTGCGTAACGACGTATCGTCGTCGTTGCCTGTGAAAAATAATTCGTATATCTATCCTTCGGTAACGGGCAGTTTTATTTTTTCCGAACTGTTGAAATCGCAGAAATGGCTCTCCTTTGGCAAACTGCGTCTGGGCTACGCCATGGTGGGCAACGATACCGATCCCTATCAGATACAGGATACTTACGTTCATTATGGACGAATTGACGGAAGCAACGCCAGCGGCTATGTACTGAATGGCACGTTTAAAAATCCCAATCTCAAACCGGAAACAACAAATTCGTATGAAGCAGGTTTGGAAATGAACTTCCTGCAAAACCGTATCGGCTTGGAACTGACCCTGTATTCGTCAAAAACCAAAAACCAGATTATCCCGCTCAGCGTGTCGGGAAGTACAGGCTATATCGAACAGGTTGTCAATGCAGGGCTGATAAGCAACAAAGGCGTGGAACTTGGAATAAACGGCGTTCCGGTGAAAACCGACAACTTCCAGTGGAACAGCCGCCTTACCTTTGCATCCAACAAAAACAAAGTTGAAGATCTGATAGAAGGCGTTGATTATTATCGGCTCGTTAACGCTCCCTTCAAGGTTGAAGTAGGCGCGTTTAAAGGCGCTGCTTATGGCGCTCTTATGGGGACAGACTATGTTTACAAAGACGGCAAGCGCGTGATTGGCGACGACGGATTGTATAAATCCACAAACGGCAACGTTAATCTCGGCAGCGTACTGCCCGACTATACAGGCGGCTGGATGAATACTTTCACCTACAAAGGATTTGACCTGAGCGTGCTGCTCGATTTCTCCAAAGGCGGACACTATTTCTCGACCACCTACATGTGGGGAATGTATTCGGGTATGCTCGAAGAGTCGGCGGCTAACGGAATCCGCGAAAACGGTATCATACTCAACGGTGTAATGAGCGACGGCTCGCCAAATACTACCACGGTAAGCGCACAGGATTATGCCGAAGGTTTCTATTCTGGTCCGGCAGCGCAAAGCGTTCTCAAAACCGATTATCTGAAACTGCGCGAGCTGAATCTTGGCTATACCTTCCCTCTGCAACAGAAATTTGTCAAATCGCTTCGACTATCGGGCTATGGACGCAATCTTGCCGTCTGGGGTCCGGACGTCAAGCATTTCGACCCCGAAATGATTGTTTCCAATTCGGGCAACATTCAGGGTATCGAAGGCGGCGCAATTGCCTCAATAGCAAATTATGGATTTAACATCAGTATTAAATTTTAATCACAGTATCTTATTATGAAAAAAATATATATATTATTTGCATTTTTAGCACTGTTTACGGCATGGTCGTGTACCGACATGGAAGAAATAAATACCGACCCCGACAACCCGCTCGAAATACCATCGAACATGGTGTTCAGCGGAGCTCAGAAACGCATTATGGATTTTGTTTACGACAACTGGTTCGGCGGACGCCAATGCCTCTTGTACAGCCAGTACTGGGCGCAGATCAACTATACGGAAGAAGACCGTTATCAGATACGCGAAAGCGTCAATAACAACTACTTCAACGATTTCTACCGTTGTCTTGCTGCGCTCGACAGGGTGATTGAACTCAATACCAATCCGGAAACGGCTTGGATTTCGTCGGGCTTCGGGGCTAATCAAAACCAGATTGCCGCCTCGCGAATACTCAAATGTTGGCTCTATCTGCTGATGACCGACACTTGGGGCGATATCCCCTATTCCGAAGCAGGTAAACTTGCTCAGGGCGTTTACTATCCCAAGTACGACGACCAGAAAACCCTTTACGACGCTCTTATCAGCGAACTGAAAGCGGCAGCCGCTCAAATCGACGAAGACGAACCGGCATTCATCGGTGGCGACAGAATTTACGACGGCGACGCAGCCAAATGGAAAAAATTTGCCAACTCGCTCCAATGCCGCATCGCTGTTCATACTTCCAAAGTGGACGCCAATTGGAAGAAAATCATTACCGACGCCATCGCCAACGGGGTATTTGAAAGCAACGACGACGCTGCCGCTTATCATTATTCGACAGTTGCGCCCGAATACTGCCATTTCTACGAAGGAACTTATATCGAAGCTCGCAACGATTTTACAATGACCCGTCCCTTTATGGATATTCTCAAAGGTCAGCGCGATACGCTCAACAACAAACAGCATCCTTGGGATGGCGTAACCGACCCGCGTTTGTATATCTTCACCACTCCGGGTGAAGAAAATACATATATTGGACAGCCTTATGGAGCATCGTCGGACATTGCCAGCAATTACAGTGACAAAGCCCCTGACTGGGGCAGCAATCCTCCGGTACACTTGCAAGCCGACTACCCCGTTCCGCTGATGACCTACGCCGAATTGCAATTCATTATCAGCGAATACAAAGGTTTTTCGGAAGAGGAGTATCGCAATGGAATAGCCGCATCGCTTGACTATTGGGCTTCGGTAAGCAAAACAGCGATAGAATCGGACGACGCCAATAATTATATCGATACAGTTATTGCACTTGGAGGCGTAAATGCCGAAACCGTAGCCCTTCAGAAATATATCGATTTATATACAAACGGCACGGAAGCATGGACGGAAATCCGTCGCACAGGCTATCCCAAACAACTCATCAGCCCCAACGAAATCATTATTGCATCCTCGGAACGGCTTGACGCCGAACAGCCCGATGACCCTGCCGATGTTGCCGATGATGTAAAATTCGACCCGCTGTCGGAGGTCAAAGGACTGATAATAGCCCGCGTAAAATACCCGACGCTCGAAAGTACGGTGAACGGCAAAAGCTGGGACGCCGCCGTATCCCGCCTCAAAGACGGTACAAACAACTACTATTCACAAATGTTCTGGGACAAACGTAGCACAACGGTACCACATCCAGCAAACAAGTAATCAATTGATTCTGGATAATCGTTTAATCAATGTGGAGGCTGCCCAAAAAAATGGGCAGCCTTTTTTTGTGCCATTCTGTCAAACGGGTTGGTCGAAAAATCGCCTCCACATCCAATACAGTCAATATCTATAGACGTCCAAACATACGTAATTCCGGTTGCCGACTTCGACATTCCGGTTTCCGACTGCAATATTCCGATTTTTTACCGCAATGTTCCGGTTTCCGACTGCAATTACAGTCATTTTATTGCTCGACATTCCGGTTGGCAAACGCAAATGTCCTTTTTTCAACCGGAAAGTTTCTGTCGGCAATAGAAAAATTCCTGTTGCCGATAGCAATATCCACCCTCCTGAAACGCAATCTCGAGGTCGCCGATAGCAACAATGCGTTTCTCAATAGCAACAATCCGTTGTCGAATAGCAATACTGCGTTTCTCAATAGCAATATTGCGTTTTTCAATAGTAATACTGCGTTTCTCTATAGCAATATTGTGTTGCCCAATAGCAACAATCCGTTTTTCAATGGCAACAATCCGTTTTTCAATGGCAATACTGCGTCCATCCGAAAAATCGCCTATACATATCCCCGTCCCGACAGGGACGGAATGTTGGTAGAAAATGTAAGCCAACCTCGCAACCGCCGTCCCGACAGGGACGGAATGTGGATATGTTGATTTAATTGTGCAGTCCCGCAGGGACTTTGGGACATAGCAGAGTTTTCTGCATAAATCAATGGCACCTCAAAAAAGATTCAACCGGCTTTTGGCTTATTGTGAGTTTTCAAAAAAAGGTTTATATTTGCAGAAATTTTTTATACAACAATATATGTATATATAAATGTAAATTAACGATATAATGATTTTGCCGCCTTTTCTGAGGATGATTTTTCATAAAAAAACATTTTCAATTACGAATTAAAAATTACGGAATGACTTGTATTTAAATATGAATTGCCTGCGGCGGATAATTATATCCTTTGAAATTGGAAAAATAAAAATAAAATAAATATGAATACAAAAAATTTCACTGTTGCAATATTGCTTTTGGCGGTTTGCGCAATGTTTGTTTCCTGCAAAAGCAAGGAAATTTCGGTTAATCAAGTTCCCATGAAATGGTGGTACTCGAAGCCTGCCGATAAATACTGGGAAGGATTGCCCGTAGGCACGGGACGCTTTGTTGCGATGATGCCCGGAACGGTCGATCATGAACTTATCCCGTTTAACGATGAGACGCTTTGGACTGGCGGACCGTATAATCCAAGTCGCAGCGATGGCGTTGAAACAATGAAAACAGTGCGCCAACATGCCTTCGCTCACCGCTGGATGGAGGCTCATAACGAATCGAAAAAACTGTTTGGCGACCCTGTACATCTGCAATATTATCAGCCAATGGCACGGCTCAATATCGACTATCACGGGCATCGCTTTGAACAAACAGAGAACTATTTGCGCGAATTGGATATGGACAGGGGGCTGGTAAATGTATCCTACACTCTTGACGATGTGAAATATTCGCGTCAAGTGTTTGCAAGTTATCCCGACCAGGTAATTGTCTATCGCATAACTGCCAGCGAAAAAGCAAAAATTAACCTCTCCGTATGGCTCACCAGCCTGCAGCCCAGCGCCACAACGCAGGTCGAAGACGATATGGTGGTGATGGAAGGAACAACGATTTCGGAAAAACCGCGCGAAATAATTCTCCCTCCGCAAATGCGCTGGCGGGCAGAGGCAAGAGTGCTGAAGCACGGCGGCGAAATGGCTGTGGATGACAGTAAAATATCGATAAGCAACGCCAATGAAGTTGTGATTGTGCTTGCGGGCGCAACAAACTGGGTGAATTTTAACGACGTTTCGGGCGATGAGAAAAAACGTTGCAGAGAATACCTTGCCAATGCCTCGCAACACCCGTACAGCGATTTGCGTAACCGGCATATCGACGACTATACTGCTCTGTTCGGCGCCTGTAAAATTGACCTTGGCGCCGACCCGCATCCAAAGAAAACAACCACGCAGGCAATGGATACCATTCGCAAAGGCGCAATCGACCCCGCCTACGAAGCACGCTATTTTCACTATGGACGCTATCTGATGATGTGCGGCTCGCGCGAAGGAACGCTCGCATTCAACAACCATAACCCATGGCTCGATAACATGGACGGACGCTGGCGCGGACGGTGGACACTGAATTTTAACATTCAGGTGGATTTCTGGAACGTGGAAAATACGGCTCTGCAAATTCTCAACGAATCGCTGATAACGTTCTGCGAAAATCTCTCGCAGTCGGGAGCGCGCACGGCAAACGAAATGTTCGGATGTCGCGGCTGGTGCGCCTGTCATGGAACGGACGTTTGGTTTCATTCCGCACCCACCGATATCGAACCATTCTACGGACTGTGGATGATGGGCGGCGTTTGGCTGATGCAACAACTCTATGACCATTACGAATTTGACCCCGACCCCGAATACCTTAAACGAATTTATCCGATGATGAAGGGCGCTGCCGAATTTTGTATCGATTTTATGGTAAAAGATACCCTAAGCGGATATTTCGTTACCTGCCCGTCCACCTCGCCCGAAAACAGTTTTACCGACTCTACCCGCCGCCGTCTGGCAGTTTCCTACGCCTCTGCCAGCGATATACAACTGATTAGAGACCTGTTCCGAAACTGTATCGCCGCAGGCAAAACGCTTGATGCCGACAGCGAAATGCGCCGGACAATGGAGCAGATGCTTGCACAGTTTCCGCCCCACAAAGTGGGGAAATTTGGACAGTTGCAGGAATGGTTCTACGATTTTGAAGAGATAGAGCCGACGCACCGCCATATTATGCACCTCTACGGAATATATCCCGACGACGATTTGTCGCCTCAACTCGCGCCTCAACTTGTTCCCGCAGTGAAAAAAGTGCTTGAACGGCGCGGCGACTGGGAGTATCTGGGCATGTTTGGAGCATGGAAAATAAATATTTACGCCCGATTAATGGATGCGGCAAAATCGTACGCCATTCTGCACAAGATGCTGACCGAAATTAGCGTTCACCCTTACGAAGAAGACAGTAACATAACGCCATCGATGGAGGGAAATCAGGGCGTGCCGGGTATCTCGGCAGGTATTGCCGAAATGCTACTCCAAAGTCATGCTCAGCAAATTGCTCTGCTACCAGCCCTTCCCCAACAGTGGAAAAAAGGCGCTGTGAGCGGACTGCGCGCACGCGGCGGCTATACCGTCGATATCGCATGGGAAAATAACGCCCTCGCCAAAGCCCTTATCCACGCAAAATACAGCGGCACTTGCCGTCTCAGCACACAACAGCCTGTATCGGTGATGCATAACAATAAGGAAATTTCTCTTACTTCGTCCGATGGCATTGTGAAATTTGACGTCAAAGCAGGCGAAAAATATCTGATAAAACCTCTTTGATTTGCGATTGAAAAATCATTGTATAAAATTGTTAAATATTGAAAAAAATGGCACATTACCTGGATCCGAAAAATGATTTGACATTCAAGCGCGTGTTTGGAGAACATCCGCACCTGTGCATGAGTTTGTTGAACAGCATGTTACCCTTGGAAGAGGGAGGTAAAAT
>JAITIA010000013.1 GCA_031279695.1 Prevotellaceae bacterium
CCGTGATACGGCATCGAAACGCCTCTGATTAAATTATAAATAGCCCGCACTCCTTTTTCGATATGTATTTCGCATTGTTCGGGTTTAAGTTTACCATAGTAACTTCCGGCATTAACATCCTGTTTTTCGCCGCGATATCCGTCCATTACTTTTTTTACGGCTTCGCACATGAGTGTCCGATATTCTTTAGCCCAAATCGCCTGCAAATCGGAGACGTACATCTTTTCGTCAAGTTCAATTTCCCGTTGCATTACAATATTTCCGGTATCTGCGCCTTCGTCTATAAAATGGACAGTTATACCGGTTTTCCGGTCTCCGTTAATAATTGGCCAGTGTTGAGGAGACATACCGCGATAGTGAGGTAATAAGGAGGGATGAAGATTTAAGCAGCCCAAAGTTGGAATATTGATTAAATCTTTTTTTAGCAATTTTTCAAAATGAGCTGAGATCAATAAATCGGGCTTGTGTTTTTTTACCTTTTCCGCCACAGAAATATCGTTGATATTCCTTTCCCGAAGATATTCACTACAGTTATGTCGAGCCGTGGTTTCGAGCCGTTTGTGTATGTCGTTGTCATATAGCGGCGACACAACAAGAGGCACTTCATGCCCCGCTTTCAACAACGATGCAAGAACGATATTGGAGAACGAATCTTCACCGAAAAATACTATGGTGAGATTCTTATTCATTAATTTGATTCTGTAATTTCAATCTGTCAATTTTTCCATTTGCATTCATTGGCATTTCGTCCAAACGAATATATTTTGTGGGAATCATATATTTGGGTAAATTCTGTCCGATTTGTTGGCGAAATTTTGCCGCAGGAATATCTTCCCGTCCTTCATAAATCAGGATAATTTCTTTAATTGAATGATTGTAAACAACACATCCGTTGCTGACCAAATGCAGGGTATTGACCACAACATGTTCAATTTCGCCCAATTCTATTCTGTATCCCAAATGTTTGACCAAAGTATCCCGCCGACCTTTAAACATAATTTCGCCGCGCTCGTTTATCGCTACAATATCGCCTGTGCGATAGATAATTTCCGGATATTTGCTGTTCAACGGATTTTGGACAAATGCGGCGGCTGTTTTTTCCGAATTATTATAATAACCCATAGCCAGCGACGTTCCCCTTACGCACAATTCTCCCTCTTCTCCCTGTTTACAGGGTTCATTATTTTCGTTCAAAATCAAAATAGATGTATTTCGGCAAGGAAATCCTATGGGTAGCGGTTCGCCATCTTCAAATTCCCTATTCACAATGAAATATGTACAATCCAATGTTATTTCTATCGGTCCGTATAAATTGACGAATTTGGTTTCCGGTAAATTCCTGTGCCAATAATTATACTGTTTGGTGGGGAAAACCTCGCCGGCAAACCAAACAGTTTTAAGATGAAATAGTTCTATTTTACTCAAAAGATCCATGTTGGCAATATTCACCATGATGGTTGGCACCCAAAAGATATAAGAAACCTCTTCCTTTTTTAATATTTCCAGAATTTTGACGGGAAATGCGGACAGATGTTCGGGCAGCAAAACAATGGTACTGCTTTTGGACATCATCATACACAATTCATGACTGTATATGTCGAATACCGACGGCGATAGCGAACCTATAATTTCATTATTCGTAATTTCGAGTGTCTCCGTACTCCATTCCGTAAAATCAATAAAACTCTTGTGATTCAACACAACACTTTTGGGAGTTCCCGTTGAGCCGGATGTGTTGATAATACAATACGGGTCCGTATCAATCAAATGCGATAACCTTGTCAGCAAACAAGCCTCATCTTCTGCCCGAAATGTATAAATATTGTCAATTAAACAGACTTTTACCGAAACGGGAAGAATGGATTTTATCAATTCCATATGTCGGCTGTCGGTGATGACAAATGCCGGTTCAACCTGTTTCAATATATTGAAAATCCGCTCTAAAGGAGCTTTAACATCCAGATTCATATATGTATTTCCACTGTACGTAATGGACATGTCGGCAATTACCGTATTGATGGATTTAGGCAAATATACGGCAATGGGACAATTACAAATATCGGAACGAGACACAATGTTGGAGGCTATTGCTACCGACCGCCGTTGCAAGTCCTGAAAGGTTATTTTTTGATTCCCTTCTATTACAGCATATTTATCGGGATGTAATTTTACTGTTTTTGTGAAATATTCAATAACATTTATTTGCATTATAATTCATTTATTTATTTTCCACTGACCTTTTTTTGCCGTACCGATACGTTCAATAACGCCTTCCTGCTTCAATCTATTGATATTGTTCACTATAGCCCTTCTCGAAATTCCAACGCTGTCCGATAATTCGGCAAACGAAATGTTTGGATTTTGTTTTATCAATTCAAGAATCTTTTTTGAATTATTGGTGAAGTCATTGGTGAAGTCATTGGTGAAGTTATTGGTGAAGTCATTGGTGAAGTAATCTTCCGAACTTTCGGAAATGTTCTCTTTGTTTATTTCTCCGCTCTTTTCGCTCACTTTCTTGTAAGCAATACCTTGTTTTCTATAAATAATAGCAACAAAGCCATCCCGTATAACAAATTGCGGCTCCGGCAACCCGTAATTGAGGCATTTTTCAACTATATCCTGTATTCCCGTACCCATGCGTTCTATGTAATGAGCATAATATAAAGCATCGGCAATCAATGGATTATGAGGATAGGAGCCGTGATTATCTTTAAGTGTTTCAATCATTAACTGTGGCGGTAAATTTCCCGGATTCCACACTTCTATTCTGTCCCTAAACAGCATCACTTGCACACTTGCCGTACTGTCATAGTCTCGATGCGCAATTGCATTCACAATGGCTTCCTTTATAACGTCAACCGGTATTTCATAAGCCGTTGGCACTTCGATACTGCGTGTTCTTGTTCCTATCGCCAAATCGATTTTAGAGAGTACAAAATCAACTGCCTGATCAGCTATTTCAAAAAGATTGCCTTTGTAAACCTGATAGAAAGGTATTGGTTTTTGAACTTTTGTGCCGTGAAAATGAGCGCATTTCACCTCTGAGGACAGAAAAAACCGTTGTGGCTGTTTACCGAAAAGCAGAATGGCGGCATTGGTAATTTTTCCTCTGTTCATCAAATTTAAATGGGTAAGAATTTTTTCCTTGCCGTCTTCTATCGACAGCGGAAAATTACGTTCCGCTTTTGCCCTGCGAACAAACCATTCTATTTTTTCCTCCGAAATATCCGATAATTCGGCGTCTCTGTTCGGGCTTTTATCAAAAGGTTCAACGCGCAATTCGCCTTTTTCAGTCAAAAAATTGATTAAACTCGTATATACATTGCTCAACAAGTCCGCAGGCGCTGAAAATATTTTGTAAACAACACTGTCTGCAATTTGATTTATAAGAAATTGTGTTTTTATATAACGTTCATTTTTAGGAACATCCAATAAAAAAGCAAGACGGTATTTATTGTTTTCCGTTGCCGTTGCATATTCGCGTTGGGTTGGCGATGTGCCGTCCGGAAATTCATAACCATATTCTTTGCCTAACAGAACAAGGAAAATATCACAATTTTTTACTTCGTCGATATATGCTTTTTCGGGCTGCCAATCTTTTGCCGGAAGATTTTCAAAAATAAACACATCAAAAAATCTTGCAAACAAAGCATCTTTTTGCAGATAATCTGCCAACATTCGACGTTCTGCCGCAAATTCTCGCTGTACACTGCTGATGAAAACCCTGTAACGCATTTGTTTATTATCTGTTGATTTAATTTGTCAAAAAGACGCAATTTTAAATGATGATTTTCCAATATCCGCCTTTTGTTGTTCCTATTCTTTCAACTAACCCGACTCCCTTCATTTTTTCAATATCGCGCAATATTGTTCGCTTACTGACATTCAATTTTTTTGCAATTTCTGCAGTTGAAATTTTTTTATCGGATTGCAATATATCAATTATTAACGAAATCCTTTTTCCGGTAACATTATTGGTGTCATTATTTATATTATCGATGACATTATTGGTGTCATTGTTTTGATTATTGGCGTCATCGGTGACATTATTGGAGACATTATTTATATTATCGATAACATTATTGGTGACATTATTTTGATTATTGGTGTCATCGGTGACATCATTTATGTCATCGATAACATTATTGGTGTCATTATTTTGATTATTGGTGTCATTGGTGTCATTATTGGTGACATTATTTTGATTATTGGTGTCATTGGTGTCATCGGTGACATTATTTATGTCATCGGTAAGATCATTCGGCATATCTTTAAAAATCATTCTTTGAAATCGAACAGCCAAACCACCCATAAATTCTGCAAAAACAGGCAGAGGATAACCGCCTTCCTTCGCTATATCCAACATATTCAGTGTTCCGCGCCCCCAGTTTTCTATTGCGCCTGAACGATAAAAAATATCTGCAATTTTTCGGTTTCGCAGGCGCGACAAATGATTGGTTTTGAGCGATTCCACCGTCAGAGGCGACATCAACTCGCCTTCGTTCCAAATTTCGAGCGCATTGTCGAAGACTTTTACGGTAAAAAACGAATTGCCGTTGTAATTTCTATGGACTACAGCATTTAGAACTGCTTCGCGCAAAGCAAGTTCGGGATATTCCAATGTTTCGATGCGCTGCAACCCTCTGTATGTGAAATTTTTCTGCAAATATTTTGCTCTCAACAATTCCATAATTTTATCGGGCATCAAAAACAATGGACATTCTATTACGTCGTCGGTTATCAAATCCACAGAACTTGTGCCACGAAAACGTCCAATTTTGCAAACTGCCATAAAAACATAATGCGTTGGTTTCAATGAAAATAACAGTGTTGCTGCGCGTGTCAATTGTTCTTTTCGACTCAATTCCAGTTTCTCAAATAATTCCCGTATATTGTTCTGGTCAATATTGGCTGGTAAACGATTGGTCATTATTGCTCTACGCACAAAAATATTGACGCTGTTTCTGTCGATATCCTCCCATGTCATTTCGGGACAAATCATCTCGTCCCATGTTGTATTTTGTGCCGAAAGTAAAAACTGCTGCAAGGCATTTCCTTTCAATTCCTGCACAGTACTGCCATTTCTGATATAAAACCGTCCGTGATACGAAACGGGAAACGGACTTTTTTCTACTCTGATTTCAATAAATTGCAGATTATCCTGTTCTCTGATGTATATTCCAATGTGAATATCAAGCAGATTCAAAATTTTGTTTGGCAAAATTTCCAGCAGTTTATCCACATTTTCAACACCACAAACCAATCCGTCGTCATCAATGCCGATAAACAGAGTTCCACCACTTGTATTGGCAAATGCCACAACTACTTTCAGATAGTCGTCGTGCCAATTTTGTTTATATTCTACACTTTGGGATTCCATGAATAAATCACTTATTTCTTGTTCCGTCCTCACGGGACGGTGGTTGCGAGGTTGGGCTTGCGTTTTCTCCAACATACCGTCTCTACGGGATAGTATTTGACTTTATAGACGGGCATTATTTAGATGAAAGAATAATCACACGTTCAAAGTTTCTTGCACTATAAATAATTGCCGTTCTTTCACTTGGTCGAAAATGCGACCAATATACAGTCCCAAAATGCCTAACACAAACAAAATCAATCCGCCTACAAACCAGATAGAAAACACGGTTGTTGTATAACCTGCCACTGTGATTATGCCCAGCAAATGTGCTAAAATATTGTAGAATGCCAGCAAAAACGAAATAAACGAAATGGCAAAACCAAGTTTTACCGTTATTTTCAAGGGCTTGTTCGAGTTTGCCAAAATCACGTCGGCCGACAGATGTAGCAGTTTTGATAGAGTATAAGAGGTTTTGCCTTCAAATCTTTTACTGTGTTTTACATCAATTGCCGTTCGTTTGAAACCAAGATGCGCCAATAATGCGCCAAAAGAACGCGCCTGCTCCTTCATTTTGTTATATTCGGCGATAACTTTTGCGTTGTAAATACCAAAATTGGCAATCGAACCGTCCAATTTCATTCCACTCAAATAGCCATATACAACAACAAACATTTTAGACGACATTCGTTTCAGATATTTATCCTGCCGATATGCCCGCCGCGCACAAACAATGTCCCAGCCTTCCTGCGCCTTTGCATATAGGGTTGGAATTTCGTCGGGTCTGTCCTGTAAGTCGCAGTCCATCACAACAATCCATTCGCCTGTTGCGTAGTGCAATCCCGCGGTAATGGCGTAATGCTGCCCAAAATTACGGCTCAAATTAATGCCTTTTATACGCCTGTCTTTCTGACATTCGGCGGCAATAGTATGCCACGAATTGTCGGGCGAAGCGTCATTAACAAGAATTATTTCAAAATTATCTGTAATTTTTGAAACATTTTCAATGATTTGTTTTACCAATTCCGGCACAATTTTTTCTGCTCTGTACACAGGCGAAACTATGGAAATATGTGGTATTTGTAGGTTCATACTCAGAATTTTACGGTTGTAATTGTTCCTGTTATTATTAAAATCAGCCCAATAACCTTTCCCCAAGTAAAGGTTTCGTTGAGAAAAAACGTGCCTAAAATAAAGACGATAGCAGGCGACAAACTCATAAACGGATAGGCTGTGGTAATTTCAAATTTTGTCATTGCCATTATCCAACATACCGAAGCCACAATTGCCGCCACAAAACCTGACAAAATATAAGGGTCGAAAAATAGTGAAAGATAGCATTTTATCTTGTCTAATAAACTGCCGTCAATCATTGTCCAACCAAGTTGGACAATACGCCATTTTAGAATAATTTGTCCATAAATTGTAAACAATAAAGTACCCGCTATGTATAAATATTTCATTTTGCTGATTTTTATGTGTTTACGCCACTCGGCAAATTCACCACTCTGTCCTCAAACCAATGGGTATTTGTCAAATCATCCGTTTGACAATTTGCAAACATCGGCAAACGGTTCATTAATGTCCAGACGGGGCGTGTCATCACATTGTGATCGTTGCTGTATTGCAGAAAATTATCGCGTGTCGCCTTATTTTTCAGAATTATCGCGTTAAGCCAGAAATTGGATTTGCAGTTTGCCGGTTCGTC
>JAITIA010000200.1 GCA_031279695.1 Prevotellaceae bacterium
ACTCTCCATTCATGACTATTATAGTCCTGTCTGTTTCATTATAGCGTAGCCAGACGGCATTAGTTGTAGCACATGAAAAAAAGATACAGGATAACCCTATAACCATAAAACAAATTACAATTCTTAATCGTTTCATATTCTTAATTTTTAATACATTAAACTGTTTTTTTTATTTTTTTTAATTTATCGTGTGTGAGTATATACAGGAATTTTACATCCGCATTTAAGATACGCAACTGCCCTTAATCCTTGAGGTAAAGCATCTTCGTCGTCCTTCAAAATAAATTCTTTAAATACATCAAAATAATTCATTATCTTTTTAATTTTTTAAAAAACAGGCTGGGTTTTGAATTACCCAGCCTGTGGGTTAATTGATTAAAATACTAACATTTTTCCATCAAAATATAAGGGACTTAAGCGCCACCGTCAATTCGTACATCAAAATCATGAGTTTTGAAAGTTTAGCCGAAGGCGTAAAGAAGAGTTCCTGATTTTTTGGAAATCTTTCAATACATTTTAGATCTGGTCCATAATACATTGTATCTCTTTCAATATGAGTGCATTCAAATTCCGTTAAAAGATCATAGCACAGATTCAAAGCACTGAGTGAATTAGGTATAAAAATGGAGTAATCTTTATCGCGACGGCGTCCATAAGTCAGGAAAACGCCTGTCAGAAAGGACAGTTTCTGCGCCTCCGTTGTAAACCTGTCTTTGTTGATAATTCCCCTGTAACCAATATCGCCACAGGAAGAAATAACACAATTAGACAGATTGTTGTGATCAAAATTATAATAACTCGCAACCATTTTCGCTAAAGAAGGAGAAAACAAATCCACAGTGAAATTGTGCTTGTTCAGCCTGCAGATTGAATCTACGGGATAAAAAATGCGATTATTCTTTATTTCGTGGTCATAATGACGTGTTAGAGAATCAGGACAACATACGACAAACATACGCAAATCGGGATAATTATTTTTAAACAGTTCCATAATAAGCAGTAAAACCTCCTTTCTGTTGGCAATTGACGCAGGATCATCATAAGAGGTAACACGCTGACAAAGCAAAGTATCAGGTACACATTTCCGACCATCGTCAAACCCTGATTTTATAGACGGATCTATATCTTCGATTGATTTGTTGGAAGTAAAGGTTTGATAATGTCCATATTTATCACTTAGCGTACCTATCAAAAACCATTCCCTGTCGAAATTTTCGATATTGTAATAAAGCCTTTTTACAACCTCAGTCATTGTCCTTTGCGATTTTGCAACTGTAAGGCATGACAGTAAAAATACTGTTACTAAAATCAATATGCATTTATTCATGTTTCTCATGACATTACACTAAATTTGCATTAAAAAAACATTTGAAATTCGGGGACAAAGGTAATACATATTTTTTGAATTTCCAGATTTTTTCCATCTTTTTTTGAAAAAGATTTTATTTTACTGATATACAGGATTTTATTTTTTTGCACAAAACGAACTTTAAACGTTGATTTTTGTTTTAAACAGATTTTTGTTTGCCACGCCGTTGTCTGAACTGTAATTTTAGGGTGATTTTTGTGATTGGCAAGAAACCACCCCCCTGCCCTCCAAAGGAGGGGAATGTTTGCCGCGCCGGTGATTGCGATGTTAAAAACCTCATTTTTACCTTATTTTCTAAACAAAACTACCTCAGTAGCACTGGAATAGACCTTTGAACACAACCTCATTACCTCATTGTTCAATTCTGATTATTGAATGAGATAATGAGGTTTTATTTATGTGGATAACTCGGTGTTACTGAGGTTGTTCTGTTTTGGCTGTAGTTTACAATTGTGTTGTTTTTTTGCCCGTCAGGGCATTCATATCAATAGAAATATCCGAATATCACAGGCGGTGGAACTCCATACGGAGTTCCATATTGCGGGGGCATATTAATATTCTATTGATATGCAACTCCTAACGGAGTATTTGTTTCAACAATATTATTTTCAACTATAGCCTTTTCTTTGATTATTTTCCACACAGGGCACAAAGAATTTTTAATTTTTAATTCTTAATTTTTAATTCTTAATTATTTTTTGCATAGTTCCAGAAGTTGTTCAAAAGTTCCGTTAAACACATTAAAATCGACGTCTTCCGCGATACCGGCAATGCGTCCGCAGTCGCTGAACTGCCAGAAAAACCATTTTTCCTGAAATCGTATTTTTCGTTTGTGATAGTGCGCCACCCAAAAAGGGTAGTCCTTCAATTCGTCGTCGTCGGCAAGATACTGTTCATAAAAATCGATATAAGAATAGATAATCGGTTTGATTGCATAGTGTTTCTCAACTTCTTTGAGCCATATTTTCATGTTTTCGCGCAGTTTGGCAACGCTTCGTCCGCCCAGAGTTTCGACGTCGAGCACAGGCGGGAGATCGCCGCGTTTGAGTTCCACGCAGTCGATAAAATTTTTAGCCTGTTCGCTGGCGTCGCGCGAGGGGACAAAATAGTGATAAGCGCCCCGTATCAGTTTGGTTTGGCTGATATTTTTCCAGCTGGCGTCGAACATCGGGTCTTTCAGCGAGCGTCCTTCGGTGGCTTTGAGAATGGCGAAGCGAATTGCGACTTTTTTTTTGCCGTCCACAATGTTTTCGATATTTTTCCAGTTGATTTTTCCCTGATATCGCGACACATCGACGCCGACAACCTCATAGCCTTTGGGGATTTTTATTCCGAATGCACGGTTTGCTGAGGGCAGCGCCGCGCAGAGAACAGCGGCAAGCACAATTGCTGCCGCCGCCAGCGTTCGCCTGTTGATGTAAGGGCTTTTTAGCATGTTTATTCGTGTTCAAACATTTCGTAAATCTGTTTAATCAGGATATTTTTTGCCCTGAACAGTTGTGCTTTGACCGTTCCCAGCGGAATATTGAGATTTCGAGCAATCTCTTCGTAAGGATAATCCTTAATATAGCGCATCTCGATTATCCTGCGGTATTTAGGCTGCATTTTTTTGATTAAATTTTTCATTATATCCTCTTCCTGATGGTGAATCATATCCTCCTCCGGACTGGGAGCGCCGGAATTGAGTACCTGTTCATTGACAGTCAGTTCTTCGCCGGAGCCATAGTCGATATGCAGGGTGGTGGATTTATACTTGCGCATAAAGTCAATTGCAGTATTGCGGGCAATCCTGTATAGCCAGGCAGTAAAAGGGTACGCATCGTCGAACAGATGAAGTTTGGAAAACGCCTTGTCGAAAGTTTCCTGCACAACATCGTTGGTAAAAGTATTATTGCGTATTATTTGATTGACATAACGTTGCAGTCCCTCATAATGCCGTTTCATCAGAGCGGTGTATGCCATTTGACTGTTCTGCTGCGCTAATTTCACTAATTCGATATCTGTTTTTGTCTCTAATCTGGTCATAATATTCGTTTTTGTTTTCAATTTTGACATTTTACAAGGAATTTAAATAGTAATTTTCTTTTTCTCGCATCAATTCTTTTTCTGCTGACGTTTTGTCGCTGTATCCGCAGAGATGCAACAGACCGTGGAAGATAACGCGGTTCAGTTCAGTGTCGAACTCGGCAGAGAAAGTTGTCGCGTTATCTCCGACGCGGTCGATACTGATAAAAATATCGCCTGCAACGGTGGTATTTCTGCTATAATCGAAAGTAATTACATCGGTCAGCCAGTGGTGATTAAGATATTCGATATTCATATTCAAAAGGTATTCGTCGGAACAGAATATAAAGGTGAGCGAACCGGCTGTGCGACCTTCTTCTGCAATCAAATTCGCAATTTTCTCTTTCATCTGTCTTTTTTTCGGCATTTTGAAATCAATATCTTCAACATAAAAGTGTATCATATCTTGTGATTTTGGCTGGTGATACCTTTTTTTATGTTTTCATTGTCGATTTCCGTCAAAACTTTTTCGATTTCCATGTTTGTATTTTCATAATCGGCATTGATTTTCGCCACCCTGCGGGCATGACGCCGCTCATTGGAGAAGGCGGTATCGATAAAAGTCATCATAATGTTTTCTGCCTCTGTCGGAGACACAAAATTGGCGGGTAAGGTGCACACATTCGCGTCGTTGTGTTCCCGCGCCAGCCTTGCAATCTCGGTATTCCAGCAGAGCGCCGAGCGGACGCTGTTGTGCCGGTTCAGAGCCATGTTCATGCCGTTGCCGGTGTAGCAAAGCGCTATACCTCTTTTCAGTTCGCCATGGTCGATATCGATAGCCATGGAATGAGCATAGTCGGTGTAATCGACACTGCAGTCGGAAATTGGACCATAATCGGCAACCATGTAACCTTCTTTTTTGAGACGGGCGCAAAGAGCATGGCGCATTTTGTGTCCTGCGTGGTCGGAGGTCAAACCAATAAGGCGGTCAAGGTCGAGATTGTCCTCATCGTACATACCATTAAGATATGCATCTTCACGTATCATTTCGTCAATTGCCTCCTTGTCTTCGGGCGTCAGTGTAGATATTCTCTCCTGATTTTCACTGCGATTGCTGTTCGTCATGTCTAAATTTTTTTATACAAAAGTACTAAATTTTTTGGTTATACCGGAAATTGTACAGAAAAAAGTCTAAATTAACATAAAAAACAGTATGACAATTCTGATAGATTTGAGTTTCCGAATGGCGCCGTTCAGTCTTTCAACAAGGCTGTAATAGTTTTATCGCCTGTCGGTCTTTGAGTTACATCTGTTTATTATCTTAAAAAAGATGCGCAAAAGTAGTAATTATTCTTCAATCAGCAAAATGCTGTCCATTCTGATGATTGTTTGCCGGTCGTTTGTCTGAACCATGATTTTATTAAGATTTTCAAGATTGGCAGGATTGTTTGCGTCATTGATGATTGCGATGTTCAAAACCTCATTTTTACCTCATTTTCCCTGACAAAACAACCTCAGTAGCAATGGAATGATCCATTTTGCACAACCTCATTACCTCATTGTACAATTCTGATGATTAAATGAGGAATGAGGTTTGTTTTTGGGGACGCCTCATGGCTACTGAGGTTGTTTTGTTATTTTGAATTAGGTGGAAATGAGGTGTGTTCGACTTCGCCCGGCAAACACCGTAGAGACGTTGCATGCAACGTCTCTACAAACGAAAAACACAACCCCGCTGGCAGGGCAATATCCGCCGCGGAGACGCACGCCGTGCGTCTCTACATCGTGGCAAACAATCATTTAAATCACAAAAATCATCCTAAAATCACAGTTCCGACAATTGGCGGTGCAAACACCGTAGGGGCAGGGCGCGCCCTGCCCCTACGACGACGAATGTATTTGCGGTGGCAAAAAAATCTGCGCAAATCCGTCAAATCTGCGTCATCTGCGTGCTAAAAGACCAAACCCGACGCCCAAAAAACCGATGTCCATGAAAAAAAATTTACGGCAACCATACCGCTGTATTTCAGTAAAAACAGAACAAATTATTAGATGTTAAAAAAAATAAATTTTGCCAATTAAAAATAAACATCTACTTTTGCGCCCGAAAAAACAAAATATGATGAAGTTGATATGCACGCTGTGTATGCCGATGGAATCGAAAGGAGAATACAGGGTTGGTTTGTGAATATTTTAATATGTTATAGTATTTGTAAATTAATTTAGTGTTCTTGATATGAAAGGTTATAGTGATTGTAGTTTACGCGAATTTGTCGCCCCCCTGACGCAGAAATTATTCTGTGCCACGCCTTCCTATTTATATATATCAAGAGAGAGAGAGAGAGAGAGAGAGAGAGAGAGAGAGAGTATAGATCAGCGAGTTACGCATGTTTTGCGCTCGAGTTGGTACACACACTCTCTAAGACAGGTAACTATACTGTTGCACAGGCAGTTTCGGCTGCTAATTTTCACCATCAATATAATTCCAATATCAGCCCCGCTGAATGCATTGTGCATTTCC